>NZ_JBIFFU010000006.1:0-220785 GCF_043557315.1 Sulfitobacter sp. 1A12779 | reverse complement strand
CCGGCAATCTGCTCGGGCGACCAGCCTTCTTTCAACTGAGTGATAACAGCCTTCCGAAGCTTAGGGAGACGGATCAACTTCCGCCGCCGCGCACGTCGAGCTTCTGCCTTCCGCTGTGCAATCACACAATAGTAGCCACTGAGATTTGGCATTTCGCCATCAATGTAAAAATTCCGCTTTATGTCGCGATAGACTGTTGAGCGGTGTCTCCCAAGCTCAGCGGCTATTTTGTTGATCGAGAATTTTGCTCTTAGCATGTCCTCGATGATGCGTCTTTCACGCAAATCCAGCTCTGTATGTGCCATGTCTGTTCTCCTTGCTTTTTCAGCAAGATACCGGAAGTGTCGCAACCCAGTTTAGAATGTGCCCCCGGCTACAAACATGATTCCTATAATCATGGTTATGTAACTAAAGTACGCTTCCCGAGTTCCACCAGCCACACCCGCTTGCCGCTCATCCACGCCGCCCTACGTCCCGAGGCAGCCGATAGCCGGAGGGGTCCGCTCCTTCGCCCCCATTTAGCCAAAGGAAATTGCCGTGGAAACGAATCTGACCATCAATGGCACGAAGCAGCGGCTGGATCTCGATCCCCGCACGACGCTGCTGGATGCGCTGCGCCACCATCTTGGACTGACCGGCAGCAAGAAAGGCTGCGATCACGGGCAATGCGGCGCCTGCACGGTCATGGTAAATGGCCGCCGAATCAACGCCTGCCTGACATTGGCCTGTATGCATGACGGCGATGAGGTGACCACTATCGAAGGCATCGGAGCGCCCGGCAATCTCAGCCCGCTGCAAGAAGCCTTTGTCAGCGAAGACGGGTTCCAATGCGGCTATTGCACGCCAGGGCAAATCTGCTCGGCCACCGCGATGCTGGAGGAGATCGCAGAGGGCTGGCCTAGCCATGTGACCGATGATCTGAGCGGCAAGCCTGCGCTGACGACGGAAGAAATCTCGGAACGGATGAGCGGCAACCTCTGCCGGTGTTCGGCCTATCCCAACATCGTCGAGGCGATCCGAAAAGCGGCGGGAGAAAGCGCATGAGACCATTCGACTATACCCGCGCCGAAAACACAGAGGCCGCCGCGCGGCAAGCAGCCAGCGGTGGCACCTTCATCGCCGGGGGCACCAACCTTCTCGATCTGATGAAGCTGGAGGTCATGACCCCCGAGGCGCTGATCGACATCAACCGGCTCGACCTTGGCGAGATCGAAGAGACCGAAGACGGCGGGCTGCGCATCGGGGCCTTGGTGACCAACAGCGATCTGGCCAATGACGCCCGTCTGCGCAAGGGCTGGCCCGTGCTGAGCCGTGCGCTGCTGGCCGGGGCCAGCGGACAGTTGCGCAACAAGGCGACAACGGGCGGCAATTTGCTGCAACGCACGCGCTGCCTGTATTTTTATGACCGCGCCATGCCCTGCAACAAACGCGCGCCGGGCACGGGCTGTTCGGCGAAGGAGGGGTTCAACCGCATCCTTGCCGTCTTGGGCACCTCGGAGCATTGCATCGCCACCCATCCCAGCGACATGGCCGTGGCCATGCGGGCGCTCGGGGCCGAGGTGGAGACGCTGAAGGAGGACGGTAGCACGCGCCGGCTGACGCTTGATGAGCTTTACCTGCTGCCCGGAGAGCGGCCAGATCAAGAGACCGTTCTAGAGCCGGGCGAATTGATCACCGCCGTGGTGCTGCCCGCGCCGGTGACGGGCGAACAGACCTACCGCAAGGTGCGGGACCGGGCTTCTTATGCCTTTGCCCTCGTCTCGGTCGCCGGGATCGTCGAGATGGAAGACGGGCGGATCACCCGTGCTGATCTGGCCTTTGGCGGGCTGGCGCCGAAACCGTGGCGCAATGCCGGGGTGGAGGATCTGCTGACCGGCAACGCGCCCTCGGAAGACCTTTTCAACAAAGCCGCCGATCTGCTGCTGGCCGAGGCCAAAGGCTATGGCGCGAATGATTTCAAAATTCCCCTCGCCCGCCGCATGCTGGTGTCGGTGCTGAACGAACTTACCGCGGAGGCCCAGCAATGACCGAGCAATTCAAGATGGACGCGCCTGCCACCGCCCGCAGGCTGGACGATATGGCGCAGGGGCTTGTCGGCGCGCCGCTGGACCGCCCCGAGGGGCCGCTGAAGGTGAGCGGCACGGCGACCTATGCCAATGAATGGCAGGTCGAGGGCATGGTGCATGGCGTCATGGTCCGCGCGCCGGGCAATAGCGGCCGTGTGGTCTTGGCTAACCGCGACGCGGTGGCGCAAATGCCGGGGGTATTGGCCGTGATCCAAGACCCGCGCCTGCTGCGCAATCCGGCCCAAGGCACCGCGAACCAAGCACCCATACAGGGGCCGGATCAGGCCGCCTATCTCGGCCAGTTGATCGCAGTGGTCGTCGCCGAAGAATTCGAACAGGCCCGCCATGCGGCGCAATCGCTGAAGGTGGAGCTGGAGAATGGCGAGGTCATGCCGGTCGATCCCGCCACCGCGGCGGTTGAGCCGCAGGAGGCGAAGACCTTGGATCAGGGCGATCTGGACGGCGCTATGGCTCAGGCTGCTTTCTCGGTCGATGTGACCTATACCACCCCGTCGCATTCCAGCACGCCGATGGAGCCCCATGCCTCCATCGCCTCATGGGATGGGGAAGACCTGACCCTGCGCGGCAGCTATCAGATGCTGAAATACAACCGCAATGAGCTGTCCGATGCCCTGGGCATCCACCCCGACCGGCTGCGCATCCTGTCGCCCTATGTCGGCGGCGGTTTCGGGTCGAAACTCGGCATCGCGCCCGAGGCCGTCGCGGCGGCGATTGCCGCGAAAGAGGTGGGCCGCCCGGTCTCTGTCGCGCTGCACCGCCAGCAGGTCTATGAGGCGACGATGCGCCGGTCCGAGACCACGCAGCGGGTGCGCCTTGCCGCCGATGCCGAAGGACGCCTGACCGGGCTGGGCCATGACGCGCGGGTGTCCAACCTGCCCGGAGAGAGCTTTGCCGAGCCGGTCTTGCAGGCGTCGCATTTTCTCTATGCCGGGGCGAACCGCAAGATGTCGATGGATTTGGCGCGGGTGCACCGCCTTTGTGCAGGCTCCGTCCGCGCCCCGGGCGAGGCGGTGGGCGTCACCGTTTTCGAAGGCGCGATGGATGAACTGGCCGATAAGATCGGCATGGACCCTGTCGAGCTTCGCCGCCGCAACATCCCCGAAAAAGACCCCGAAAGCGGCAAGGAGTTCTCCTCCCGCCGTTTCCGAGAGGCGCTCGACAGCGGGGCCGAGACATTCGGCTGGGCCGACCGCCCCGGCGTCAAGGAACGGCGCGAGGGGGAATGGCTGATCGGCTATGGCATGGCCTCTGCCGCGCGGGTGAACGTGTTGATGGAGAGCCAAGCCCGCGTGACGCTGATGCCCGATGGCCGCCTGCGGGTCGAAACGGATATGACCGATATCGGCACCGGCACCTATGCGATTTTGGGCCAAATCGCGGGCGATATGATGGGCCTGCCGCGCGATGCGGTCGATGTGGTCTTGGGCGATACCACCCTGCCCCCGGCATCTGGCTCGGGCGGGTCATGGGGCGCGTCGTCGAGCGGCACCTCGGTCTATCTGGCCTGCGAGGCGATCCGCAGACAGCTCGCCGCGCGGCTGGAGGTGGAAGAAGGCGATCTCATGCTCAAGGACGGCATGGCGACCTTTGACAACCAGACCCGCAGCCTGAGCGATATCCTGAACGGGGATGAGATTGCCAAAGTGGGTCACGTCCAGCCCGGCGATACTTCCGAGGCGGTGCGGCAGGCCACCTTCGGGGCCTATTTCGCCGAGGTCGCGGTGCATGCCGCCTCGGGCGAGACGCGGGTGCGGCGGATGCATGGCACCTTTGCCGCCGGTCGGATCCTGAACGCCAAGACGGCGCGGTCGCAATGTCTGGGGGGCATGACCTTTGGCATCGGCATCGCACTGACCGAGGAGCTGGCCTTTGACCCGCGCGACGGCCATGTGGCCAACCACAACCTTGCGGAATACCACATTCCGGTGAATGCGGATGTGCCGCAGTTGACCGTCGATCTGCTGGAAGAGCGGGACGATTGGGCCAACCCGCTACAGGCCAAAGGGATCGGCGAATTGGGCATCTGCGGCGCGGCGGCAGCGATCACCAATGCGATCTACAACGCCACCGGCGTCCGGGTGCGCGACTATCCCGCCACTTTGGACAAGGTGATTGCCGGGATGTGATAAGACGGGGGCGGCCTGATGGCCGCCCCTTTTTTGCCGGTCTTGCGCTTGATGCCTACTGCGCCAGCCGCTGTTCCCAAGCCGCCCGGAAGTCGGCATAGCGTTCCGCATAGGCTGCCGTGACCGCGGGGTTGGGCGCGATGCTTTTGCGTATCTTTGGGGGGCGGATCACCTCGGCCTCCGCCGCCCCGCCACAGCCCAGCATCGCCAGCCGCGCCGCACCGAGCGCTGCGCCCTGCGCACCGCTTTCGGGCACATCGAGGGTCAGCCCGGTGATGTCGGCGATCATCTGCAACCATGTCTCTGACTGGCTTCCGCCGCCCGCCACGCAGACCCGTTCGGGCAATGAACCACAGTGGTCGAGGGCGCGACAGCAGTCGGCAAAGGCGAAGCCGACCCCTTCCATCACCGCCTGCACCATATCCGACAACCCATGCCCGCGGCGCAGCCCGTGAAAGGCCCCGGCGGCATCGGGGGCGTTATGCGGCGTCCGCTCGCCCGAGAGGTAAGGCAGGAAGGTGATCGCGGAAGGCTGTTGCAGGTCCTGAACCATGCCCGCCAAGGCCGCGGGGCTTTGCCCCGTGATCTGGCCCAGCCATGCCAAAGCGTCGGTGGCCGATAGGATGACCCCCATCTGATGCCAGGTCTTCGGCACCGCGTGGCAGAAACTATGCACCGCGCTTGCGGTGTTGCTGGCGAAACGGTCGGTCACGGTGAATAGCACGCCAGAGGTGCCGAGCGACAGAAACCCCTGTCTCGGCTGCACCAGCCCTAGCCCCACGGCGGTGGCGGCATTGTCCCCCGCGCCGCCCGCGACAGTGACGTTGCCGACACCCCACTGAGCGGCAAGCTCGGCCCGAAGCCCGCCCGCCCGCGCGCTGCCTTCGACCAATCGTGGCATCTGATCGCGAGTAAGCTCCGTTGCGGCGAGCAGTTCATCCGACCAATCGCGCTTTTCCACATCGAGCCAGAGCGTCCCCGCCGCGTCGGACATTTCCGAGACATGCTCCCCCGTCAGCCAAAGACCGACATAGTCCTTGGGCAGCAGGACCTTGCGGACCTGCGCGAAAATCTCGGGCTCATGCTTTTGCACCCATCGCAGCTTGGGCGCGGTGAAGCCTGCCATGACGATATTGCCACCCAGCCCACGAAAATCGGCACGCTCTTCCAGTTCCGCACATTCGGCATGGGCGCGGCCATCGTTCCACAGGATCGCCGGGCGCAGGGGCTGGTCATTGGCATCCAACAGCGTGGCGCCATGCATCTGGCCCGAGACGGCAATGCCGCGCAGTGCCGCGAATGCCTCCGGGGCCGCAGCGCGGACCTCGGCGATGGCGCTCTCGCAGGCGGTGATCCATGAATGGGGGTCTTGCTCGCTCCACATCGGGTGCGGGCGCTGAACCTCCAATGGGGCATGACCCTCTGCCAAGGGCCGTTGGCCTTCGTCAATCAAAAGCGCTTTGACGCCAGAGGTGCCAAGGTCCAAGCCGAGATAGGTCATGCGGTACTCGTTACTTCACAAATGAAAGGGAGCCACCGGCAGGCTGCCGGTGGCCTTGGCCATTAGAACGGGCTGTCGGGATAGTAGAAATCCATCGCGTTCTCTTGCGTCACCAGCACCGAGCCGATCACGAAAGTGCCCGAGACCGGCGCGTTGGAGGTGAGGCCCACGGCGGTCAGCTCAATCGCGGTGGCGATCATCGACGGCGGGTAGGTCACATTGGCCGGGATCATCGCGTCGCCATCGGCGGTGCGCTTGATCATCTCTTTCATACCGGCCCCGCCGAGCACGAATTTCACATCGTCACGCCCCGCCGCTTCGATCGCGGCCAGCACGCCAATCGCCATATCGTCGTCAGACGCCCAAACCGCGTCGATATTGGGGTATTTCGACAGGAAATCCTGCATCACGGTGAAGCTGTCGTCGCGGTTCCAGTTGCCATGCTCCATGTCGATCACATTGATGCCGGAGCCTTCGATCACCGCGTTGAAGCCCTCGACACGCTCATTGTCGATGGTGGTGGGGATGCCGCGCAGCACGACGATCTCGCCGCCATCGGGCATTTGCTGGGCCATGAACTCACCCGACACCTTGCCAAAGCCGCTGTTGTCGCCCGCAACGTAAAGGTCTTGGATGCCTTCCACGGAAAGGCCACGGTCCACCACAGTGACCCATGCACCGCTGTCGGCCACGGCTTGCACCGGCGGGGTCAGCGGGTCGGATTCAAAGGGCAGCACCACCAGCGCGTCGATGTTGCGCGTGGCGACCATGTCTTCGATGTCGTTCACCTGTTTGCCGGGGTCCGACGCGGTGGCGAGGACGAAGTCGAGATCGGAATAGACCTCTTCCAGACGTTCGACGGTTTCCTTGGCGTGGAAGTTCATGCCCCCCGCCCAACCGTGGGTCGCCGCCGGGATCGACACGCCGATGACTTTGGTGTCTTTGGCAAAGGCGGCGGTGCCAACAGCCGTGGCCAGCGCGGTGGCAATGAATGTTTTGCTAAATGTCATATTTGCTCCTCCCATGAAGCGTTCAACTACGGCTTAAAGCGCCGTCTTCCTTTCGCGCTGTAGGATCACAGCGAGAATGATGATAATCCCTTGGATCGCGCCGTTGAGATAGGGCGATACGAAATCGGTGAGGTTCAGGATATTGCCGATCAGGCTGAGGATCAGCACGCCAATGACGGTGCCCCAGACCCGACCGAAACCACCCTTGAGCACAGTGCCGCCAATGATCACGGCGGCAATCGCCTCCAACTCCCACAGCACCCCGGTAGAGGCCGAGGCCGAGCCGAGGCGCGGCACATACATGATCGTCGCGATGCCCACCAAGATGCCCAAGGCGGCATAGGAGATCAGACGGGTGCGATTGACGTTCACGTTGGAATAATGCGCCACATGTTCGTTCGATCCGGTGGCGGCGCAGTGACGGCCATAGACGCTGCGCGACATGATGATCTCACCAATGATGACCACCAGCGCGAAGACGATGATCGGCCAGCTGATCCCGAGGATGCCGTCGAAATAGACGGGCCGGTAAAAGCTGCGCAGACCGAAATCGAGCGACAGGGTGCCGCCATCCGCCAGCCAAGTCACCAGCGAGCGGTAAATGCCCATGGAGCCGAGCGTGACGATGAAGGCTTCGATGCCGAGGGCGGTGATCAAAAAGCCGTTCAACAGCCCCGCCAGCAGCCCCGCGACGATGGCCGTGAACATGCCCAAGAGGATGATCGGCACGCCGACACCAAGGCTCGGCAAAGCGGCGTTCATCACCAAGATCATCAACCCCGCGATAAAGGCCGCCATCGATCCCACCGACAGGTCAAGCCCGCCCGCGGTGATGACAAAGGTCATGCCCACCGCGATGATCCCGATAAAGGCCGAGCGGGCGAGGACGTTGGTGATATTCGCCGCACTCAGGAAGTTGGAATTCAGCGCCGTGCCGATCAGCAGCAGAACGATCAGCGCGATGATCGGCCCGAGGACAGACATCGACGGCATCCGGAAGCTTTTGGTTTGAGGTGTGGTTACATCTGTCATCTTCGGTTTCCTTAGGCCGTCATCGGCATTTGTTCGGCGCTCAGCCCCATAGAGAGGCGGACAATCGCGTCTTCCGTGATCTCGCCCGCGTTCAGCGTGCCGCTGACCTCGCCCAAACGCATGACCATCACGCGGTCAGCAAGACCGATGAGTTCGGGCATCTCAGAGGTGATCACGATAATGGCGTGGCCCTGATCGGCCAATTTGCGCAGGAAGGCATAGATTTGCTGCTTGGTGCCGATGTCGATGCCCCGGGTGGGTTCATCGACGATCAGGATGCGCGGCTCAGAGAGCATGATCTTGGCCAGCAGCAGTTTCTGCTGGTTGCCGCCCGACATATTGCCGACGCGCACATCACGGCTGCCCGCGCGAATGTCGAACTCGCCGATGGCCTCTGTCAGGGCGGTTTCCTCTGCGTTGCGATCAATCAGGAAGCCGCCGAATTTATGCAGGTTTTGCAGGGTCAGGTTCTCACGCATGCCGCGTTCCAGCAGCAGACCGCGCAGCTTGCGGTCTTCGGTCAGATAGCACAGCCCGGCCTGTTGCGCGTCGCTTGGCCGCTTGAACTGTACCGACTCCCCAAAGAGGGTGACGCGCTCGGCACTTGCCGGGCGCAGCGCGGCCAGGCCTTCCATCACCTCGGTCCGGCCAGAGCCGATCAGCCCGCCCAGCCCGAGGATCTCCCCCTGTCGCAGCGAAAAGGACACATTGCTGGCAAAGCCCGGCACGCTGAGGTTTTCGACCGAAAGCACCTCTGGCGCGCCCCCCTCCACACCGGGTTTGGCGGGGTAGAGGTCAGAGACATCGCGGCCCACCATGGCGGTGGCCATTTCGTCTTCGGTCATCTCAGAGGTCGGGCCGGATTGCACCACCGCGCCATCGCGCATGATGGTGACATGGTCCGAGATCTCGGCCACTTCGTCCAATTTATGCGAGGTGAACAAGACCGCCGTCCCCGCCGCGCGCAGGGCCGCGACCTGTTTGAACAGCACATCGGTCTCGCGTTTGGTCAACACCGCCGTCGGCTCGTCCATGATCAGCACCCGGGCATCGCGCGACAGGGCCTTGGCGATCTCGACCATCTGTTTGTCGGAATTCGACAGGCGCGAGACCAGCGCATCCGGAGAGACGTTGCAGGCTACCCGATCAAGATAGTCCCGCGTGCGCCGCCGCATCTCGGCCTTGTCGAGCAGCGGCCCGCGTTTCAACTCGCGGCCCAGAAAGATGTTTTGCTCAACGGTCAACTGCTCCGCCAAGTTGAACTCTTGGTGGATCATGACGATCCCGGCCATCTCGCCCTCGTGCAGACTGTCGAAACGGGCGGTCGCACCGTCAAGTTCGACAGCACCTTTCGAGGGCAGTTGATAGCCCGCCATGATCTTCATCGTCGTCGATTTGCCTGCCCCGTTCTCACCGATCAGCGCATGAACGGTCCCCGGCTCTAGCGCGAGGGTCACGCCGTGCAGCACTTCGATCGAGCCGAAGCTCTTGCTCACGTCGCGCAGGGCAAGAACGGGGCTGGCACTCATAGCTTGGTCCACGCCGCATCATTGGCCGAGGAGGTGACGCAGGCGTTGATGAAACGCATCCCCGCCATGCCCGCCGTGATGTCCGGCAGCACGCCCATGGCGCTTTCGCGGCTCGCCCCGCCCTGCACCGCGCGGATCGCATCGGCGGCCTCGTTATAGATCGTGGCAAACCCTTCGAGGTAGCCCTCGGGGTGGCCACCGGGAATGCGGCTTACCGATTGCGACGCCTCAGACGCCCCTGCCCCGTTGCGGGTGATCAGGCGCTTCGGCTCTCCCAAAGGCGTGAACCACAGGTAATTGGGGTCCTCTTGCGACCATTCCAAACCGCCCTTGTCGCCATAGATACGCAGTTTCAGCGCGTTCTCATTGCCCGGAGCCACTTGGCTTGACCACAGCATGCCGCGCGCGCCACCGGCGAAGCGCAGCATCATATGGGCGTTGTCATCCAGCTTGCGCCCCGCGCCCCAGCTTTGCAGATCGGCGGCAAGGCTTTCGACCTCCAGACCGCTGACAAAACAGGCAAGGTTATGGGCATGGGTGCCGATATCGCCCACAGAGCCGCCCGCGCCCGACCGCGCAGGATCGGTGCGCCATTCGGCCTGTTTGACGCCTTCGTTCTCCATCGGCGCGGTCAGCCAGTCCTGCGGATACTCCGCCTGAACGATGCGGATCTCGCCCAGATCGCCTGCCGCCACCATGGCCCGCGCTTGGCGGATCATCGGATAGCCGGTGTAATTATGGGTGAGGATGAAAAGCGCCTCGGCCTCCGCGACGCTGGCCGCCAACGCCTCCGCATCCTTGAGCGTGGAGGTCAGGGGCTTGTCGCAGATCACATGGATGCCCTTGGCCAGAAAGGCCTTTGCCGCAGCGGCATGAACGTGGTTGGGCGTGACAATCGAAACAGCCTCGATCCCGTCTTCGCGGGCGGCTTCGGCCTCGGCCATCTCTTCGAAACTGCCGTAGGAGCGGGGGATGCCCAAAGCCTCCGCACTGGCGGCGGATTTCTCGGGCGTCGAAGACAGCGCGCCTGCGGCCAGATCAAAGCGGTCGTCGATGCGCGAGGCGATGCGGTGCACCCCGCCGATAAAGGCGTCATTGCCGCCGCCCACCATGCCAAGTCGAATACGTGCCATCAGTCGATCCCCAGCATTTTGCGGTTTGCGGCCTCATCGGTGCCGCCATCGGCGAAGTCGTCAAAGGCTTTGTCGGTCACGCGAATGATGTGATCTGAGACGAATTGCGCCCCCTCACGCGCGCCGTCTTCGGGATGTTTGAGGCAGCATTCCCATTCCACCACGGCCCAGCCATCGAAATCATTCGCCGCCATTTTGGAAAAGACAGCGCCGAAATCAACCTGCCCATCACCCAGCGACCGGAACCGCCCGGCGCGGTCCGTCCAGCTTTGATAGCCCGAATAAACCCCCTGACGGCCCGTCGGATTGAACTCGGCATCCTTGACGTGGAACATCTTGATCCGGTCTTTGTAGATGTCGATGTTATCAATGTAATCAAGACATTGCAGGACGTAGTGGCTGGGGTCATAGAGCATGTTGGCGCGCGCGTGATTGCCCGTACGCTCCAAAAACATCTCATAGGTGATGCCGTCATGCAGGTCTTCGCCGGGGTGGATCTCATAGCAGACATCGACACCGCAATCCTCGGCGTGGTTCAGGATCGGCAGCCAACGCGCGGCGAGTTCGTCAAAGGCCGTCTCAATCAGCCCCGCCGGGCGCTGCGGCCAAGGGTAGACGTAGGGCCAAGCCAAAGCGCCCGAGAAGGTCGCATGCGCCCCGATCCCCATGTTCTTGGAGGCCGAAAGCGCGAGTTTGACCTGCTCGACCGCCCATTCCTGCCGCGCCTTGGGATTGCCGCGCACTTCTTCGACGGCGAAGCCGTCAAAGGCGGTGTCATAGGCCGGATGCACGGCGACCAATTGGCCCTGAAGGTGGGTCGAAAGCTCGGTCACCTCCACGCCGTTTTCGACCGCCTTGCCCTTGAACTCATCGCAGTAATCCTTGCTCGACGCGGCCTTGGCCAAGTCGATCAGCCGCGCGTCCCAACTGGGCACCTGCACGCCTTTGTAGCCACAATCGGCGGCCCATTTGGTGATGCTGTCCCAAGAGTTGAAGGGCGCGTCATCGCCCGCGAATTGCGCCAGAAACAGCGCCGGTCCCTTGATCGTCTTCATGATGTTCCTCCCTTTCCCCGGCTCAAACGAACCGGTTCACGATGTTCTCCAGAATTTCCTGCCGGCCCGAGCGGGGCTGCGGGTTGATGCCTTCTTGGACGACCTGCGCGGCGATTGAGGCCAGATCCCCCTCCAGCATCGCCTTGGCCTTGGGCGTCTCCCACCCCGCGTAGCGCTCGGCGCGCATGGCCTCAATCGTGCCATCCTCCAGCATGGCGGCGGCGGCTTTGAAGCCCCGCGCGCAGACATCCATCGCACCCGCATGGGCCGCGACCAGATCAACCGGATCGAGCGATTGCCGCCGCAGCTTGGCGTCGAAATTGGTGCCGCCGGTGGTGAAACCACCCGCCTTCAGCACCTCGTAATAGGCCAGCGCCACTTCGGGCACGTTGTTGGGGAATTGATCCGTGTCCCAGCCCGATTGATAGTCGTTGCGGTTCATGTCGATCGAGCCGAAAATCCCCAAGGACGCGGCGAGCGCCAGCTCATGTTCGAACGAATGGCCTGCAAGGATCGCATGGCCCTGTTCGATGTTCATCTGAACTTCGTTCTCCAGCCCAAACTCCTTGAGGAAACCATAGACCGTGGCCACATCGAAATCATACTGATGTTTAGTCGGCTCCTGCGGCTTGGGCTCCACCAGAATGGCGCCTTCGAAGCCGATCTTGTGTTTGTACTCCACCGCCATCTGCAAGAAGCGCCCGGCCCGCTGGCGTTCGCGTTTCAGGTCGGTGTTGAGCAACGTCTCATAGCCCTCGCGCCCGCCCCAGAGGACGTAGTTCTGACCGCCCAGCTTATGGGTTGCATCCATGCAGGCTTTGACTGTGGCGGCGGACCAAGCGAAAATCTCAGGGTCGGGATTGGTGGCCGCGCCCGACATAAAGCGCCGATGACCAAAGAGGTTCGCCGTGCCCCAAAGCAGCTTGGTTTTGGAGCCTTCCATCTTGGTGCCGAGATAATCAATAATCTCTTCGAAATTGCGCAGGCTTTCGGCGAATGTGTCCCCCTCGGGGCGGATGTCGGCATCGTGCCAACAAAAGAAGGGCGCGTTCAGCAGATCGAACATCTCGAAGGCCACATCGGCCTTGAGCTTTGCCAGATCCATCGTGTCACCGAACCACGGGCGATCAAACGTCTGCCCGCCAAAGGGATCGCCGCCCGGCCATGCGAAGGAATGCCAATAGGCTACGGCGAAACGCAGGTGATCCTCCATCCGTTTGCCCATGACGATCTCATCGGGGTTGTAGTGGCGAAAGGCCAGATCGGCCCCCTCGGGATCATAGGTGAGGGGCATTATATCTCTAAAGAAATCAGTCATCTATCTTGGCCTTCATCTTATCGGTCAATGTGTCGGCGGGCAGATTGTCCCGCACATAAATCGTCGGCACGAGGTCCGGCATCGGCGGCAATTCCTTTTGGTCGATCAGCGCGCGCAAGACGGTGAAGGCGCGGTTGATCTCGACATCCGGGCGCTGGTCGATCACCAGATCGATATGCCGCTCAAGCAGCGCCTGACGTGAATGGGCGACCAGTTCATGCACCACGCAGAAGGGCCGTGTGGCCTGCCCCTCTTGCAGGGCGGCGATCAACCCGCTGTTGCCCGCGCCCACGTTATAAAGCGCGGTCAGCTCCGTCTGGCCGAGCGCCTGACGCGTCTGCGCGTTCAGCACCTGCGCGCCGTCCTTCGTCATGATCGGATCCAGCAATTCAACCTGCGGGAAATCGGCCTGCAACACTTCGCGAAAGCCGGTCAGACGCTCTGCATGGTCGCGCGCGTCCAGCGAGCCTGCAAAGGTCTGAACCCGCCCTCCCTGCCCGCCATGGGCAAGCCCCACCATGCGGCCCGCGGTGCGCCCGGCGGCGATGTTGTCGATCCCGATATAGGCGGCGCGGGCGGTCTGCGGCAGGTCGGAGACGAGGCCCACCACGGCCACCCCCTTGTCCCGCAGGGCGGCCAAAGGTGCCTCAAGCGCCGCGCTTTGCAAGCCGACGATGGCAACACCGTCGAAATCCCGTGCCAGCAGGTCCGAGATGCTGTCTTGCAGCCCTTCGACGGCGAAGGCCGCGACCTCGATCACCTCGGCGGTGACGCGTTCGGTGGCCTGATGGGCAGCGGTATGGTCGATGTGTTGACGGGTGCGGTTGAAAAAGGCGTTGGAGCCGCGGGGGATCAGGAAAGCGAGCCGGTAGACCCGCCCGCGTGACAGGTTCGCCGCCGCGACATTGCGCACATAGCCAAGCGCCGCGACCGCTTCGCGCACCTTGGCGATGGACTTTTCCGCCACGTTGCCGCGGTTGTTGATCACCCGGTCCGCAGTGGCATAGCTCACCCCGGCAGCGCGTGCGACATCGCTTAACGTCGGACTTGTCATGGCCCCTCCCCCGCGCGCTGGCCCTCCCAGCCTGCGCATCTCGGGGCCTATCTAGGGGTGTATTTTGATATACGTCAATCATTTTTGATAGACGTATATCATTTTTCGCGGATAGGGCGGGGCGGCGGCGAACGCACGCCACCCCTAAGAGGCTGATTATTTTGAAATTTTCACACCAAGGCTGCCCACAGACTTACTGCGCCGCGGTCTCGCTGGCTTGCAGCGGGCCGGGGTGAATGCAAGCGACCTGATGGTCCGACTCACCCGGCTGCGGCACCACCTGCGCGCAGTCGTCCTGTGCGCGCGGGCAGCGGCCCCGGAACACGCAGCCCGAGGGCGGGTTCATCGGCGAGGGCATGTCGCCGCTCATCGGCACGATCTGCTTGGCGCGCTCCGCGATCGGATCGGGGATCGGCACGGCCGAGAGCAGCGCCTGCGTGTAGGGGTGCTGCGGGTCGTCGTAGAGCTGCGCCTTCGGCGCCTTCTCCATCACGCGGCCGAGGTAGAGCACCATGACCTCGTCCGAGATGTTCTTCACCACGCTGAGGTCATGGGCGATGAAGATCATCGCCAGCCCCAGATCGCGCTGCAACTCTTTCAGAAGTTCGATCACCTGCGCCTGAATCGAGACGTCGAGCGCCGAGACCGGCTCGTCGCAGATCAGCAGCTTCGGCTCGACGATCAGCGCGCGGGCGATGCCGATGCGCTGGCACTGGCCGCCAGAGAACTCATGCGGGTAGCGGTTGATCATCTGCGGCAACAGGCCCACGCGCTCCATCATCTGCGCCACCCGGGCGCGGCGCTCGCGGGCGGGCACGTCGGGGCGGTGGATCTTCAGCGGCTCGGCGATGATCTGGCCCAGCGTCATGCGCGGGTTAAGCGAGGCGAGCGGGTCCTGAAACACCATCTGGATCTCGGACCGGTAGGGCTTCATCCGACGCGGGGAGAGCGACAGAAGATCGGTCTCGCCCTGCCACATGACCTGACCCTCGGCGGGCACCATCTGGATCAGCCCGCGCGCGAGGGTGGATTTGCCGCAGCCGGATTCACCCACGACGCCGAGGGTCTTGCCGGGCTCCAGATCGAAGCTGACGCCGTTGACCGCATGCAGAATGCGCGGCTTGGTCCAAGGCATGTCGCCGGCGCGGGTGATCGGGAATTTGACGTGCAGGTCGCGGACGGAAAGCAGCGGGCTCATGAGGTGACCTCCGCGATGGGACGGTGGCAGGCGCGGGCGCGCGCGCCGTCGAAGGGGGCGAGCGGCGGCATCACGCGGCAATCGTCACCGGCGTAATCGCAGCGCGGGCGGAAGGGGCAGCCCGCGGGCGGGGCGGCCATATTGGGCGGGTTGCCGGGGATCGCCTTCATGGTGGCGTCCTCGTCATCGACGCGCGGCACGGCGGCCAAAAGGCCGCGGGTGTAGGGATGCGTGGGCTTGGCAAAGAGCGGCTCGGTCGGGCCTTGCTCCATCACACGGCCACCGTACATGACCAGCACCCGCTCGCAGAAGCCCGCCACGACGCCGAGGTCATGGGTGATGAGGATCGTGGCCATGCCGAAATCCTTTTGCAGATCGCCCAAGAGGTCCATGATCTGCGCCTGCACGGTCACGTCGAGCGCGGTGGTCGGTTCGTCCGCGATCAACAGGTCCGGCTTGCACAGCAGCGACATGGCGATCATCACCCGCTGGCGCATCCCGCCGGAGAATTCATGCGGGAAAAGGCGGATGCGCTCCTTGGCCGCCGGGATCTTCACCGCGTCCAGCATGCGCACCGATTCCGCCAGCGCGTCGCGCTTGGACAGCCCTTGGTGCAGGGTCAGCACCTCGGCCATCTGCTCGGAAATCCGCATGTAGGGATTGAGCGAGGTCATCGGGTCTTGGAAGATCATCGCGATCCGCTCGGCGCGGATCTTGTTCAGGACTTTCGGCTTGGCGCCGAGGATCTCCTTCCCGTCGAAGCGGATCGACCCGCCTGTGCGCCCGTTCGGCGCCAGAAGGCCCATGATCGAAAAGGCGGTCTGGCTTTTGCCCGAGCCGCTTTCGCCAACGATGCCGAGGGTCTCGCCCCGGTTGATCGAGAGCGACAGGTCGTTGACCGCATGAACGGGGCCGTCGTCGCCCTCGAAGGTGACGTTGAGCTTGTCGATTTCCAGCAGAGACATCAGCGATCCTTGGGGTCCAGCGCGTCACGAAGCCCATCGCCGATAAAGAACAGGCCGAAGAGCGTGAGACAGAAGAACAGCAGCGGGAAGCCCAACTGCCAGGTGGTGCCATAGGCGATGGTGCCCGCCCCTTCGGAGATCAGCGCCCCGAGCGAGGTGAGCGGCTCCTGCACGCCAAGGCCGAGGAAGGAGATGAAGCTCTCCGTCAGGATCATCAGCGGGACCAGCAGCGTGGCATAGACGGCGATAACCCCCAGAAGGTTGGGCACGATGTGGCGCAGGATGATGACCGGGGCGGAAACGCCGGTGGCGCGGGCCGCCTCGACGAATTCGCGGCCCTTGATGGTCAGGGTCTGGCCGCGCACGATGCGGGCCATCTCCATCCAGGAAATCAGGCCGACACCGGCGAAGAGGATGGTAATCGAGCGGCCATACATGACCAAGAGCAGGATCAGCACGAACATGTAAGGCACGGCCATGAAGATATCGACAAGCCGCATCATGATGCTGTCGGTCCGCCCGCCGAAATAGCCCGCGACCGCACCGTAGAGCGTGCCGACGACACAGGCGATCAGCGCCCCGACGAGGCCGACGGCGAAGCTGATCTGGGTGCCTTGCACGGTGCGTGCAAAGAGGTCGCGGCCCAGATCATCGGTGCCGAAGTAATGGCCGCTCTCGATCGACGGGCCGCCCAGTTCGACGATCTGGCCCATGACGTTGTAGTCGAGTTCCTCGTTCGACCATTGCGCCAGCGCATTGCCGAAAAGCGCGAAGGCCACGACGAAGCCGAGGATCACCAGCCCCATCAGCGCCGCCTTGTTGCGGAAGAACCGCCGCCGCGCGTCAGCCCAGGGGGAGCGACCCTTGCCTGCAAGCTCGCTGGCCTCGACCCGTTGTTCGGATGTCATCACCATGTCAGTACCGGATCTTGGGGTCGATCCACCCGTAGAGGATATCGACCACGAGGTTAAAGAAGATGGTCAGCGCGCCGACGAGGATCGTCACCCCCATCATCACCGCGTAGTCGCGGTTCAGCGCCGAATCGACGAAGGCCTTGCCGATGCCCCCGGTGGAGAAATAGATGTCGACCACCACGGAGCCGGTGATCATCGCCACGAAGGCCGGCCCGAGGTAGGAAATCACCGGCAGCATCGCCGGTTTCAGCGCGTGGCGCAGGATCACCCGCCGTTCGGGCAGACCCTTGGCGCGGGCGGTGCGGATGTGGTTCGAGGTCAGCACTTCCAGCATCGAGGAGCGCGTGATTCGCGCGATCGAGGCCATGAAGGACGTGGACAGCGCGATCACCGGCATGATCCAATATTCCGGCCCCTGCCAGCCGCCGCCCGGCAGCCAACCAAGCCAGAGCGTGAAGACCAGCACGAGGATCGGCGCCATCACGAAGTTCGGCAGCACCTGCGCCCCGATGGAGACGCCGACCGCGGCATAGTCCAGCGCCGAGTTGTGCCGCACGGCGGCGGCGACGCCGAGGCTCACGCCGACGATGACCGCCACGGCGAAGGACAAGAGACCATAGGTGAGCGTGATCGGGAAACCTTGGGCGATGATCTCGTTCACCGAACGGTCCTTGTAGACAAAGCTCGGCCCGAAATCGAACTCGGTGACGATGCCCCAAACGTAAGAGGTGATCTGCTTCCACAGCGGATCGTCCAGCCCGTATTTCGCATTGAGATTGGCCAGCACCTGCGGCGGCAACTCGCGCTCGGAGGTGAAGGGGCCGCCGGGCGCGGAATGCATCAGCAGGAAAGAGATAACGATCAAGACCAGAAGCGTGGGAATAGCGATGGCAAGGCGCTTGAGGATGTAACTGAGCAAGAGGCGCGCGCTCCGAATACGGGGTTTGTGGGGGTGTAGAATAGAATCGGGCAGCCCGTGCCATAACCGCCGGGCTGCCCGAATGTCGAGAGGTTACTCTGCGGTACGGTAGAGGTCTTTGCCGTACCACGTGTTGTTCACGTTATTCTCGGGCAGACCTTCGATGTCTTCCGCGATCATGTCGACGTTCGCGTAGTGGTAGATCGGGATGATCGGCATTTCCTCGGCCAAGATCTTCTCCGCTTCTTGATAAAGCGGCTGCGGATCCTCGGCGGTCTTGCTGTCCTTCATGAGCTTGTCATAGGCGTCATTGTAGAACTCGCCGTTGTTGTGGCCCGAATAGGAAGTCATGAGGTCGAGATAGGTCGACGCCTCGTTGTAGTCACCGCACCAAGCGTAACGCGCCATGTCGTAGTCTTGGTTCTGCATCCGGTCGGTGTGGACCTTCCACTCATAGTTGTCGAGCGTGAGGTTCACACCGATCTGCTTGAGCATTTGCGAGGCTGCGATGGCGATCTTCTTGTGATCTTCCGAGGTGTTGTACTGCAACGTCAGATCCAGCGGGTTGTCGGGCCCGTAGCCCGCCTCGGCCAGCAGTTCCTTGGCCTTCTCCACGCGCTGCGCCTGATCCATGTTGTCGGCCCAGTCGAGCTCGGGACGCTCGAAATCGGCGATCGCCCAGTGGGTCCAGTTGTACGAAGGCTTCTGGCCGCCCTGCAGGATGCGGTCGACGATGATGTCACGGTCAATGGCATAGGCCAGCGCCTTGCGCACATTGACGTTTTTCAACGCCTCCGGCCCCTTCTCGCCCACGTTCAGCATGTAGATGTAGGAGCAGTTGTAGGGGGTGGAAACTGCCTGTTCGGGGTACTCTTTCTTCAGACGCGGATACTGACCGGCGGGGATGTCCACGCGGTCCAGTTCACCGGCGAGATAGCGGGTCAGGGCTTGGTTCACGTCATTGATCGTCAGCGCGATGATCTCTTCCATCACCACGTTCTCGGCATCCCAATAGGTGTCATTCTTCTCCATCACGACGCGCTCGCCCAACTGGTGCTCGACCAGCGTATAGGCGCCGTTGCCGACAAGCGTGCCCGCATCGGTCCAGTCGTCGCCATGTTCCTCGACCACGCTTTTCAGCACGGGGAAGGTCGAGCCATGCACCAGCATCTGCGGGAAATAAGGCAGCGGCGTGGTGATCTTGACCTCAAGCGTGTGGTCGTCGATGGCGCGGATGCCCAACTCCTCGGGGGATTTGTCCCCGGCGATGATCTCGGGCGCGTTCTCGACCTGCATCAACTCCATGTACCAAGCGTATTCCGAGGCGGTCGCCGGGTCGGCCAGACGGCGCCAGGAATAGACGAAGTCGTTCGCGGTGACCGGCTCGCCGTTGGACCACTTGGCGTCGTCGCGCAGGTTGAACGTATAGGTTTTGCCGTCTTCGGAGACTTCGTGGTCAAGCGCCACACCGGGAACCAGCTCACCGTTGCCGTCCTCGTTGTAGAGCCCCTCGAAAAGGTTGCGCAGCACGTCTGAGCCTTCAACGTCGGTGTTGATCTGCGGGTCCATCGACTTGATCGCGTCGAGCAGCCAGAAGGTATAGGTTTGATCTTCGGCAAGGTTCACGCCCTCGGGCACATCGGCGGCATGGGCCTGAAAGGCAAGGCTTAGCGCCAATGCGGAGGATGCGAGTGTGGTGCGTAGCTTCATGGTGACTCTCCGTTGTTTGAAAGTTCGTGTTCTGATTGAAAAGTAATCAATCGAAAACGAAGAGCACATGCAAGACGTTGCCTCGCGTCAGCCAAACACGGCGGCTTCGCGCCGAGGCGGCGCGAGGTTGTAAAGATTGGCGCCCGGTCTGCCCCGGGCGGCGGGGTTCAACGTGGCAAAAGGCGCGCCTAGCCGCGCGCACCCCATGTGTCGGACAAGCGGTAGCCGCCCGGCCAAGGGTCATCGGGGTCGAGCATATGTTGGTGGATGCCCGTGACCCAGCCCCGGCCCGACAGTTCTGGCTGGATGGCCATATGTTCGCCCACCCGCGTCTCGCCCAAGATACGCCCCGTGAAGGTCGACCCGATCAGCGACACGGTGGTCAGACTGTCCTCCAGCCCCATTTCCCCCCGCGCGTGCAGCAGGGCCATCCGCGCGCAAAGGGCGGTGCCAGTGGGCGAACGGTCCACCTTGCCGGGCTGGATCGCGACCGCCGCCCCGGCGCGCAGGCCGGTCTCATCGCGGGTGACTGGACCGGCGAACAGACAGAAAGAGAAATGCTGCCAATCGGGGTTCTCAGGGTGGTCGAACCGCATCGCCGCATTGGCCGCATCGGTGATCCGCACGCCGAGCCGCGCGATGTCATGGGCCTCATGCGCTTCCAGCGAAAACCCCATAGCGGCGGCATCGACGACGACGAAACTGTCGCCGCCATAGGCGGTATCGACAGTGAGCGTGCCCAGCCCTTCGACCTCAAGCGGCACATCCAGACGCGCCGCGAAACTCGGCAGGTTCTGTACGAAAATACGCTCCGCCTTGCCATTGCGACATTCGGCGCGGACCTTCACCAGCCCGCCCGGCGCTTCGAGGGTTAGCTCGGTCACAGGCTCCGTCATCGGCAGGATGCCCCCGTCGAGCAGCACGATCGAGACGCAGATCGAATTGGAACCGGACATCGGCGGCGTGTCCTCCGGCTCCATGATGATGAAGGCTGCATCGGCGCGGGGGTCTTTCGGCGGGACCAGCAGGTTCACATGGCGAAATACCCCGCCGCGCGGCTCGTTCAACACGAAGTTGCGCAGGGTCTCATCCCGCGCGATCCAGCGGCTCTGCTCCCACAGCGTCTTACCGGGCGGCGGGGCGACACCGCCCACGATCACATCGCCCACCTCACCCTCGGCATGGGCCGAGATCACATGCACCGTTTTGCTGCTACGCATCCTTGGTTTCCTCCTCGGTCAGCCATCTCGGCAATGCCTCCCCCGCCTGCCCCGTCACGGCGGCCTCCACACAATCGGCGATACTGCCAAAGCGCACGGCCCGGCCCGACAGACCGGGGGCGTAATGGGCGTATTTGCCCGAGTTGGTCATCAGCACCTTGGCCGAGGGCAGGAAGATCGGCTCGGAAATCGAGCACCAGCAGATGTCGGGCACCACCTGCACGCCCGCGGCCTCAAGTCGCGCCACGGTGCCGTCATCGCGCGCCGCCTGCAGTGTGTCTTGGCCGAGCGTCACGATGACCGCCGTGTCGGCATGGCGCTTGCGCCCGGCGAGGGCGGTGTCGAGCGCGCGGCATTCGGCATGAGAGAAATGCGGGCTGCCAAAAGCCACGAGGTCAACCGTCGCGGCCCCGGCGTTGAACTGCCGCCAAACGCGCCGCAGGTCATCGGATGTGAGACGAACCGTATCGACCTCCGCGACAGGGGGCAGATCGGCCTCGGGTGTGATCCCGGCGACATGCAGCATTGGGGCCGCGGAGGTGGTGCCAAAGGCCGCGCAGAGCGCTTTGAGGTCATCCTCATTCGGGGCAGCCCCCTCCAACCCGCGCAAAAGCGGGATCCGGTCCGGTGCCGCTTGCCCCGCAAGCCAGCCTAACATCGGCCAGATCGCCTCGTCATACTTCGCGGGCAGCGCCACATCGATCACCCGGCGCGGGGCGCGGTGTTCCTCCAGATAGACCCCTGAGAGCGGCGCGCGCGCGGTGAGCGCGATGCACAGGTCGAGGAAATCGGGATGTTTCACCGTCCGCGCGCCAAGCACGCTATTGGCATAGATCACCGCGTTTGACTCCGACCACGCGATGAACTCGCCGCGTTCGGGCGGGGCGGGCAATTGGTAGGGCGCACAGGTGAAACTGGGACGCGCGCCCATGGTAACATAGGCGTCGGCCAGACGGCTGGCGGGCAGGCCAAAGTCCGGCGGCACGCCTTGATCGCGCCAATTGCCGTGATCGACCGAGATCGCGTTCATCGTTGTCGGCACGCGCACCTGTGATCCCATATCGGCCATGGTCTGGGCAAAGAGCAGGTTGGCGGGGCTGGCGTAGATGCAGCCGTCGATATGCACGCGCGTCACATCAACCAGTCGCTTGGCCCCCTGCCCCCGCGCCATGGTGCAGGTGATCTCCATCGCCAGTTGCACGGCTTTGCCCTCGGCCCCGTCCAGCATCGCTTGATCCTCGGCGGTGAGATGCAGGGCGCGGGCGGGCCTGTCCGACAGGGGCAGATCCCAGTCATCGGTGCTAAGCATCTCAGGTTTGATCCGCGCGCTGCGGGACTTGGCGAGCAGGTCGTAATCCTCGGCCCCGAGGCGCAGCACCGCGAGCGGCTTGTCGAACATCTTGCCCGCGATCAACGCGCCCAGGGTCAGGATGTCTTCGGCCTCGCGAAACACGAGGGCAGCAGGGGCATGACCGTTCAACGCCAGTTCCAGCAGCACGCCGCTGCCGGTGCAGGAGCCGCGGCTGGTGGGCATGAGCAGGATCTTCCCCGCAAGCGACTGACCGCAGAGCGGATGATGCGCGTCGATGACCTTGCCCGTGGCCGGATCGACGCCGCCCCAGAAACTCAGCCCCTCAGAGGAAGCCAGCACCGCGCCTTGGGCCGCGGCGGGAACGATGATTTGCGCCATGGGGTGCCCCTCCAATTCAGGTGACGACAAAGCCGTGCGCGAAGGGGTCACGCTCGTCGATGAAAATGGTGTTAAAGCCCGTCACCCGCGCCCATCCGGCGATGGAGGGGATGATCGCGGGCCTGCCCGCCACCTCTGCCGCCGCTTCAACACGGCCTTTGAACATGGAGCCGATGATGGATTCATGCACGAAGTCATCGCCCACGGTCAGCTTTCCCTTGGCCGCCAGCTGCGCCATCCGCGCCGAAGTGCCGGTGCCGCAGGGCGAGCGGTCGATCGCCTTGTCACCGTAGAAAACCGCGTTGCGGGCGTGGGCCTCTCCCGCGCGGGGGGCGCCGGTCCAGAGGATATGGCTCAGCCCGTTGATCGCAGGATGTTCGGGGTGGATGAACTCATATTTCGCATTAAGCGCAGCTCGGAGTTTCGGGCTAAGGCCGACCAGTTCGGAGACCGAGATATCCGCCATATCGCGGAAGTTCTTCTGCGGCTCGACGATGGCATAGAAGTTCCCGCCATAGGCCACATCGACCACCACTTCGCCCAAACCCTCGACCTCCGCCGTCAGCCCTTCGGCGTGGAGGAAGGCGGGCACGTTGGTCAGGCGCACCTCTTCAACGAAACGCCCCTCTTGCCAGTAGGTCACATCGACCCGTCCGGCAGGGGTTTCAAGGCGCAATTGGCCGGGGGTGGCGGGGGTGACCAGCCCGTTCTCAAGCGCGATGGTGACGGTGCCGATGGTGCCGTGGCCGCACATCGGCAGGCAGCCCGAGGTTTCGATGAACAGCACTGCAATGTCGCAATCATCCCGCGTCGGCGGGTAAAGGATCGCGCCCGACATCTGATCATGCCCACGCGGCTCGAACATCAGACCGGTGCGGATCCAGTCGTATTCCGCCAGAAAATGGGCGCGCTTTTCCAGCATGTTCGCGCCCTTCAACAGCGGCGCGCCGCCGGTGACGAGCCGTACCGGATTGCCGCAGGTATGGCCGTCGATACAGGGAAATGTGTGTTGCGTCATGTCAGCCTCTAAAAACGGGCGGGAGAGAAGGGGGTCAGGTCGATGCCGGGATCTTGACCGGTCATCAGATCCGCGATGATGGCGGCGGTGCCCGCCGATTGGGTGAGCCCCAGATGCCCGTGGCCAAAGGCGCAGAACACATCCGGGCGGCTTGGCAGCGCGCCGATGGCGGGCAGGCTGTCGGGCAGTGAGGGGCGGAAACCCATCCACTGCGTGCCGCCCGAGGTGTCGAGCCCCGGCAGAAAGCGCTTGGCCTTTTTCAGCATCGCATCGGCGCGGGCAAAGTTCGGCGGCAAGTCGAGCCCGCCGAGTTCCACCGCCCCGCCGACACGCAGCCCATGGCCCACCTTGCTGATGACAAAGCCATGGCCGCCAAAAGTGATCTGGCGCTTCAGGTCGAAGGCCCCGGCGGGCAGGGTCGTGTTATAGCCGCGCTCGGTCTCCAGTGGGATTTTCACGCCAGCGGTCCGCGCGAGGTGATGCGAATGCGCACCCGCGGCCAGCACCACGCGGCCCGGTATGAACCCATCAGAGGTCTCGACCCCGCCCGCGACCAGACGTTCGGCGCGGGTGATGGTGATCTCTCCGCCCCCGGCCCGGAAGCGTTCGGCCATCGCCAGCACATAGTCGCGCGGATCCGAGATCGATTGCCATTCCGGGGTGAAGGTCGCATGGGTGAAGGAGGGCGCAAGACCGGGCTGATAGGCCGCGATCTCCTCGCCCTTAAGATGGGTGAAAGCGATCCCCGCCTCTTCGCGGGCCTGCCAGCCGGGGAGGGAGGCGCGGAACTCGGCCTCGCTTTCATAGACCTGCAACTGCCCGTCATGGCGCAGCATATGGGCCAGACCGCTCAGCGCCAGATGCGGGTCGAGCGCGGCTTGCGAGAGCTTCATCAGCGCCGTCTGCGCCACGGTCGAGGCCCGCACCTGCGCGGGCCAGCTTGCTCTCCAGAAACGCCACATCCACGGGGTGATCCGCCCGGCATAGCGCGGCGGCACCGACAGCGGACCCAGAGGATCAAGCAGCCATTTCGGCGCCTGCCGGATCATCCGGGGCGAGGCGAGCGGCAGGATCTCGGTGAAAGCAAAGGCGCCCGCGTTGCCCGCCGAGGCGCCTGCCGCCGGGCCTTCACGGTCGATCACCCGCACGGGCAGCCCGCGCGCCTGAAGTGCCAGCGCGATGGACAGGCCCACCACGCCCGCGCCGACGACCGTCACCGGGGTTTGGTTCATTACCGCACGCTCGACAGGAATTGACGGGTCTCTTCTTGCTGCGGATCGCCAAAAATCTGATCCGGCGCGCCGATCTCGGCCATGACGCCCTTGTGAAAGAAGGCCACACGGTCCGACACATCGCGTGCGAAACTCATCTCATGGGTGACACAGATCATCGTCATCCCTTCATCTGCCAGCAATTTGAGCGTGTCCAGCACCTCGCCCACCAGTTGCGGGTCGAGGGCCGAGGTCACCTCGTCAAAGAGAATGTAGTCGGGCGACATCGCCAATGCACGCGCAATCGCCATCCGCTGCTGCTGCCCACCCGACAGGCGGCTGGGGTAAACATCAAGCTTATCGGCCAGACCGACATGCGAAAGCTGCTGCACCGCGATCTCTTCGGCCTCCTTGCGGGCGATGCCTTTCACTTTGCGCGGGGCCAGGGTGACGTTTTCCAGCACCGTCAGATGCGGAAAAGCGTTGAACTGCTGGAACACGATGCCGATCTTGCGGCGCAGCTTGTTCAGGTCGGTGTCGCGGGCGTGAACCTCGGTCCCGTCGACGACGATGCGGCCACTGTCGATCGGCTCTAACCCGTTGATGCAGGTCAGCAGCGTCGATTTGCCCGAACCAGAGCCGCCGATCACCGAGACGACCTCGCCTTTTTGCACGGTCAGGTCGATGCCCTTGAGCACCTGAAGCGCACCAAAGGATTTGTGGACGTTTTCAATCTCAATCATTTTCTTGCCACCTTTTTTCCAAGCGGCTGCCAAGCCGGGCAATGGGGAAACTGAGCGCGAAGTAGATCGCGCCGGTCACGAGCAGGATGAACATCGGCTCTTGCAGGCGTGTCACCAGAATTTGCGAGGCGCGCAGCAATTCGATGATGCCGAGCCACATCACCAGCGCGCTGTCTTTCATCACGCCGAGCGTCAGGCCGATCCAACTGGGCAGGCCAACCCGCAGCGCCATGGGAAAGACGATCTGCGTGAGATCCTGCCCCCAAGTCATGCCGAGCGAGCGCGCCGCACGGCGGGTGACCGAAGGCACCGCCTCGATCGCGCCGCGCACGATCTCGGTGCAATAGGCCGAGGTATAGAGCGCCAACACGATGCAGGAGGTCACGAAGGGCGAAATCCCCCAGCCCGCGATGGCCTGAAAGGCGTTGGCGAGGATCAATTGGATCAGCAGCGGAACCGAGCGGAAGATATCCAGCACGAAGGTCAGCGGCAGCGCCGCCCATGGGCTGATCTGGCTGCGCAGCACCCCGAAGAACACCCCCAGCAGCGTGCCGCCCACCACCGCGAAGGCGGTGACCGAAAGCGTCACCCCTGCGCCTTTGAGCATGAACAACAGGTCGTTGAAGGTCAGAGCCGTATCAAACATCTATTCTCTTCCTTCAGTAGCGAAACAGGCGGGCCGCGAGCAGCCGGGCGCCAAGCATCACGGTCTTGGCGATCACGTAGTAGATCACCGCCGCCAATGCGAAGAATTCAAAGGTTCGGAAGCTGCGCGCGTTGAGGTCTTGCGTCACCCCGGCGAGATCCGAATTCAGCCCTACCGTGACACCCAGAGAGGTCATCAAGATCGCCCAGATCATCTGGTTCGTCGTCGGCAGGAACGAGATGCGGAACATCTGCGGCAGGATGATCAAGCGAAACGCCTTGGCCTGCCCCATGCCCAGTGACCGCCCGGCGCGCAGCTGCGTGCCCGGAATGGCGCGCATCGCGCCGCGGAACGTCTCGCAAAGGTAGCCCGCATTGTTGAAGGCGATCCCGGCCAGCAGCGCGGCGTAGGGGCTGAGATAAATCCCGAAAGACCCAAGCCCGAAATGCGCCATGTAAATCTGAAACAGCGCCGGCGTGTTGCGCGCCACTTCGACCCATGCGGTCGCAGGCGCCCGCAGCCAAGCCGATTTGGCATCCCGGCCCACGGCCAGCAGCACGGCGATGGCAATGCCGATGAGCATCGACAGGATCGATATTTGCAGCGTGACCAGCGCGCCTTCCAGCATCTCTGGTAAGGCGCGAAAGGCCTGTCGCCATTGAAAGGTATAGTTGCCCATCTCTTGCTCCGATCAGCGGTTATCGGCAGGGGGGCCGCAGGTCGCGGCCCCCGCATTCATCAGCGATAGGCTTTGGCGATGGTCAGATCCGGCGCCTCGCCGCCGACCCATTTGTCGAACAGTTCCTGATAACGGCCCGAGCGCACCTGCTGGTTCACGAAGAGGTCGAGATAGTTCAGCAGACCGTATTCCTGACGCAGACCGATCAGACCGACATAGTCCACGTCAAACGGCGCATCACCCGCGATGGTCAGACCGTCGAACTTGCCGCTCGCCACGATGGAGGAGGCCACGGTGGAGGTCACGACCGTCGCGTCGATCTGGCCTTGGGCCAACGACAGGAAGACGTCCGCTTGGCTCTGGTAGGAACGGAAGCTGCCCTCGTCCCATGCGTCGACCTGCTCTTCCAGCGCGATGGCTTCGAAAGTGCCCGCGACGGAGCCCACGGTCTTGCCCTTAAGGCTTTCAAAGCTGTCGACGCCCGCGTCTTCGCGGGTCAGTACGACGTTGGTGAAGGCGAAATAGGGCACCGAGAAACCAACGGTCTTGGCGCGCTCCAGCGTGTCAGAGGTGGAGGCGACCCCCACATCCGCGCGGCCCGAGACGAGGGCGGGAATACGGTCGGGGAAGGGCGTCTCCACGATCTCGGCTTCGACGCCAAGGGCAGCGGCCAGATCGTTGCAATAGTCCACGTCGAAGCCGACGGGCGTATTGCTGTCATCGCGCGAGCCCATGGGCGGGAAGTCCAGCACCACGGCGCAGCGCAGCGTGCCCGAAGAAATGATGTCGTCCAGTTTGTCGGCCTGAGCGGCGGTGCCGATCACGGTCGCAGCCACGAGGCTCCCGGCGAGTTGCGTGAATTTCATAGGTATCTCCCTCTTGGGTTGGTCGCCCCCGACTCTCGTCGGACGGGGTGCGGGGTGGTATGAAGGAACAATGTCTTCATTAAAAATACAATATGTATTTTTAAATTTTACCGGCATGTCGACATATTTTTGATACATTCCTGCCTTGCCAGCATGGTCGCGAAAGAGCAGGCGGTTGGGCTGCTCCCCCATGGTGTAACAAATGCGAAAAGCCGGGCGCGCGGCCCGGCTTTTGCGATCTCAGATTATTCCGCCGCGTCTTCCGGCAGCAGCGCCTCGGGCAGGTTCTGATAGGACACGGGCCGCAGGAAACGGCGGATCGACAGGGTACCCACGCTGGTTGCGCCGAAGTTGGTGCTGGCCGGATATGGCCCGCCATGCACCATGGAATCCACCACCTCGACCCCTGTCGGGAAACCATTGGCCAGCAGGCGACCCGCCTTGCGCTCCAGCACCGGCATGAGGTCGCGCGCGGCGTCGACATCCGCGTCATTCATATGCAGGGTGATCGTCAATTGCCCGTCCAGATCGAGTGCCAGCGCGCGCATCTCTTCCAGCGAAGAGACCCGCACCACCAATCCGAGAGGGCCGAAGACCTCTTCGTGCAGCGCCGGATTGGCCTTGAACGTGTCGCCCGTGGTTTCGAAGAGCGCAGGCGCGGCGGTGCGGCCTTCGCTGTCGGCCAGATGCACTTGGCGCAGGCTCGGCGCGGATTTGAACTGGTCCCGCCCTGCGCAATAGGCCTCGGCGATACCGTCCGTCAGCATGACCTGCGGGCCCACGTCTTGCAGCGCTGTGGCCGCGTTTTGCACAAAGGCGTCGGCGCCCGGCCCGTCGATCACCACGGCGATGCCGGGATTGGTGCAGAACTGGCCCGCGCCCATGGTCAGCGATGCCGCCCAGCCCTTGCCAAGCTCCTCGGCCCGCGCCGCCATCGCGGCGGGCAGCATGAACATCGGGTTGACCGAGCCCAACTCGCCAAAGAAGGGGATCGGCTCTGGCCGCGCGGCGCAGAGATCGAAGAGCGCCCGGCCCCCGGCGAGCGAGCCGGTGAAGCCTACGGCCTTGATCAGCGGATGCTGCACGACGGCCTGCCCCACGGCGCGGTTGCCGCCTTGGATCAGCGAGAAGACCCCGCGCGGCATGCCGCAGCTTTCCACCGCCGCATGGATCGCTTCGGCCACGATCTCTCCGGTGCCGGGATGGGCGGAGTGGCCTTTGACCACGACCGGACAGCCCGCCGCCAGCGCCGCTGCGGTGTCACCGCCCGCCACGGAGAAAGCCAGCGGGAAGTTCGACGCGCCAAAGACGGCCACGGGGCCGATGGGGCGTTGCACCATGGTGATCGCGGGCCGCGGGGCGGGCTGGCGGTCGGGCATGGCGGCATCAAAGCGACGGTCGAGGTAATCACCCTTTTCGATATGCGCCGCGAACAGGCGGAGTTGGCCCACGGTCCGGCCCCGCTCCCCTTCCAGCCGCGCTTCGGGCAGGCCGCTTTCTTGGCTGCCGATCTCGGTGATCTCGGCCCCGCGGGCGTCGATCTCATCAGCGATGGCGTTGAGGAATTTGGCGCGGGTCGCGCGGCTGGAATAGCCATAGTCCCAAAACGCTGCTTCGGCGGCTTCGCAGGCTTGGTCGACCAGTTCCACCGTGCCGACCGAGAAGTCATGCGCCGGCCCATGGGCAGGGCTAGAGCTAAAGCGGTCATCCGTGGCGATCCATTCGCCAGCGATCAGGTGTTTGCCGTGGGGGGTAAAGGCCATCGTCTATCCTTTCATGCGGGCCGCGGCCCGGTGTCAGCTTGCGTCTCTCCGCATCTGCATACATGATGTATGCATGATTGCAACCCAAGCCCTGCGAGGATCCAGATGGCCGACACAACCCTCTCCCACGATGACCTGACCGCGATGGTCATTCGGATTTTCCAAGGCGCGGGCCTGTCGCCCCTGAATGCCGCCGCCCTCGCGCGGGTGATTGTCGCGGGCGAAGGCGATGCCTGCAAATCCCACGGCATCTACCGGATCGAAGGCTGCCTGCGCACGATCAAGGCGGGCAAGGTGGTGCCGGACGCCGTGCCACAGGTGCATCATGACGACAGCGCCGTGGTGCGCGTGAACGCAGGCGGCGGCTTCTCCAACGCGGCCTTTGACGCAGGCGCGCCGGTGCTGGCCGAGCGTTGCCGCACCACCGGAATCGCCGCCATGGTGATCAACGATTGCACCCATTTCGCCGCGCTCTGGCCCGAGATCGAGGCGCTGACCGAGATGGGCCTTGCAGCCATGGCCATGTGCCCCAGCTATGCCAGCGTCGCCCCTTCTGGCGGCACCGACCCCTTGATGGGGACCAACCCTTTCGCCTTTGGCTGGCCCCGGGAAGGGGGCGACCCTTACGTTTTTGACTTCGCCACCAGCGTCGCCGCGCGGGGGGAGATCGAATTGCACCGCCGCGCGGGCACGCCCCTGCCCGAAGGCTGGGCCATCGCCCCCGATGGCAGCCCGACGACCGACCCCGAAGCCGCCCTCGCCGGGGCTATGCTGCCCTTCGGCGGGCACAAGGGGTCGGCCATCTCGACCATGATCGAATTGCTCGCCGGGGTGATGATCGGTGACCTGACCAGCCCTGAAGCGCGCGATGCCTTGGGCGCGCTCACCCTCGCGCCCGCCCATGGCGAATTGATCATCGCCTTCGACCCCAAGACGTTTGCCGCAGGCCGCCCCGGCGATCCCTTCGCGCGGGCGGAAACCCTCTTTGACGCGATCACCGGCCAAGGGGCGCGGCTGCCCTCGCAGCGCCGTTTCAAGGCGCGTGCCGAGACGCGGGCGAAAGGGATTCCCCTGACGGATGCCGAGATGCGCAGCCTTGAGCGTTTGCTGGCCGAAGGGCTCGACACCGTTTGATGCGTTTCGCGCTCCGACCCGCGGTCGGGGCGCGGCCACCTCAAGGCGATTGTCACAAAAAAGCGGCGATCCTACGGAGTTCAAGGCAAAATTTTGTGCAGACCCAATCAGGCGGCGCAGCGATCGGCGGTTTTCCGCGCCGCTCTGCGGCATTCCGCTGAAAGTTGCAAAATGAAGTTTCCAGCGGTCGCGAAAAGATTAGATAGGGGAAAAATTGCACACTCTTAACGTGTCTTCCGAGGTATTGTTTTGCCGAATTTCCGACCCACACGACCCAACGAACTGCGGAGCGAAAACCTAGAACGCCGCCAGTTCCTCACCCTCTCCGCCGCGTCCTTTGCCGCCGCGCTCATGCCGCGGCACAGCGCGGCGCAGCAGGTGCCCGCCGCCTCCTTCACCTTCGACGCACTAGTCGAGGATATGCGCCAGTTGGCGCAAACGTCCTATGCCGCCCCGAAGCCTGTCGAAGGCTTCCTTGCCGATCTGGATTACGACGCCTACCAACGCATCCGGTTCCGGCCCGAGCAGTCCCGCTGGCAGGAAAAGGGCGTGGCCTTCAGGCTGCACGCCTTCCACCCCGGCTGGCTGTTTAAGGAAGCGGTGAAAATCAACGAGGTCCGGGGCGACGCGGTGGAACCGATGGGCTTTACCACCGCCGATTTCGAGTATGACGACGAAAAACTCGCTGAGTCGATCCCACCCAATGCCGAGATGCCGGGCGTCGCCGGTTTCCGCCTGCACACCCCGCTCAACCGGGCCGATATTTTCGATGAATTGATCGTCTTCCAAGGGGCGAGCTATTTCCGCGCCTTGGGCAAGGACACGCTCTATGGGCTGAGCGCGCGAGGATTGGCCGTGAACACCGGCCTGCCCGAAGGTGAGGAATTCCCCCGCTTCAGCGAGGTTTGGCTGCGCCGCCCCGAACCGGGTGACGATAGCGCAACGATCTATGCCGCGCTCGACAGCCCCTCGGTGACCGGGGCCTATCAATTCGTGATCACACCGGGCGAAGACACCACCGTCGAAGTCACCATGCGGCTCTTCCTGCGCGAAGACATCAAACAGCTTGGCATCGCGCCGCTGACCTCGATGTTTTTGCACAATGGCGCGGATAAGGGGAATTTTGACGATTTCCGCCCCGCGGTGCATGACAGCGAAGTCTTGGTGCTGAACACAGGCAAGGATACCACCCTCTGCCGCCCGCTGAACAATCCGCCGCGTTTGGCGAGTTCCTATTTCGGGGCGCAGAGCCCGCGGTCTTTCGGGCTGGCGCAGCGCAACCGGAACTTTGAGCATTACCTCGACGCGCAGGCCCATTACGAACGCCGCCCCTCGCTGATGATCGAACCCATGGGCGATTGGGGCAAAGGCACGCTGCGGCTGGTCGAGATACCTTCGGATCTGGAAGGCAATGACAATATCGTGGCCTATTGGATCCCCGAAGGGGAGACCCGCGCGGGCGATGAACTGGCCTACGGCTACCGCATGCACTGGGGGATGACCCCGCCGGGCGCGACGCCGCAGACCCTTGGCCGCGTGGTGCGGCTGCGCTCGGGCCATGGCGGGGTGGCGGGTGTTGAGGCGGACACCGAGACCCGCAAATTCGTCATCGACTTCGCCGGCGGACAGCTCAGCGATATGCCGAGCGACGCCGAGCTTGAACCCGTCACCAGCGCACAAAACGGCGAAATCGTTGAGGCGATCCTAAGCCGGGTGGATGGCAGGGACGAATGGCGGCTGGTGCTGGAACTGCGCGCCGAACCTGATGCCATCGTCGAAATCAAGGCAGTTCTATCGGGATATGACCGCAATCTGACAGAGACATGGGTGTACCAATGGATCAACGCATGACCCTTCAAGACGCGACGACCCCCACTTCCGCAATGGCTGGCGAGGCCGAGAACTGGATGCCGCCCGCCGCCCCGCTTGCGATGCCACGGCAGAGCTTGGAACGGCGCGACCATCTGGCCGGGCTGGCCGACCTTGCGCGGGCATTTCTGCTGCGGCGTAAGGCCTAAGCACCATGACACCCCAGCACAGGCAGATCGCGGCGGATGGCCCGACCCGTTTTGCACGGGCGGTCGCCCTGCTGTTGTCGCTCGGCTCCGCAGCCCTTGCCGCGACCCTTTTGGCCGAGGCCGCGGCGCGGGATGGGTTCAGCGGCTGGGACGGCCTCCGCGCCCTGCTCGTTTTCGCCACCACCGCTTGGTTGGCTTGGGGCGCGTCACTGGCGCTCATCGGGCTTTTCGGCGGCAGACCAACACCGCCCCGCCCCGCGCTTGAGGCACCCCAGCCGCGCACGGTGATCGCGGTGCCCATCTGCAACGAAGACCCGCTCACCACCTTCGGCCGCATCGCCGCGATTGACCGCTCCGTCGCCCGGGCCGGGGTTACGGCGGATTTTGTCGTTCTGTCGGACACCCGCGATGACGCGCTGGCTGGGAAAGAGCAATTCGCCTTCGCCCGCCTGCTGCGCGAGACCGAGGGGCAAGGGCGCATCTTCTACCGCAGACGACAGGACAATGCGGGCCGCAAGGCGGGCAATATCGAAGAGTTTATCCGCAGCTACGGCGGGGCCTATGACTTTGCCGTGATCCTTGACGCCGACAGTCTGATGGAGGGCGAGACGATCCGCGCCATGATCGCGCGGATGCAGGCCGATCCGCGGCTAGGGCTCTTGCAGACCCTGCCCAAGATCATCGGCGCGCGGTCTTTCTTTGGCCGCGCCTTGCAGTTCGCCTCGTGGTTCCACGGGCCGACCTTCACCCGTGGCCTTGCCCGGATGCAGGGGGCGACGGGGCCGTTTTGGGCCATAACGCAATCATCCGCGTCCGCGCCTTTGCCGAAAGCTGTGGCCTGCCCGAACTCTCTGGCCCGCCGCCCTTGGGCGGGCATATCCTGAGCCATGATTATGTCGAAGCGGCCTTGCTCGCCCGCGCCGGTTGGAAGGTCGAGGTGGATGAGACCTTGAGCGGCTCCTTTGAGGAGGGGCCGGAAAACGTCCTTTCCTTCGCGCGGCGCGAGCGGCGCTGGTGCCAAGGCAACCTGCAACATGCGCGGCTGATCTTTGCGCCCGGCTTGTCGGGGTGGAGCCGCTTTGTCTTTTTGCAGAATGTGACCGCCTATGTGGTCTCGCTTCTCTGGGCGGCTTTTCTCATCACCTCGGCGATCAGCACGCTCTACGCGCCGCCACCGGAGTATTTTCCCGGCCCCTATCAGCTTTTCCCCGTCTTCCCCGATACCAGCGCGCGCGAGATCACGCTGCTGGCCTTGGGCGTGCTGGGGCTGTTGGTGGTGCCAAAGCTGCTGATCCTGATCCATGCACTTCTGACCGACCGGGCACGCGACTTTGGCCGCGCTTTGCGGATGGCGTTGTCGGTGCTGACCGAGATCGTGCTGACCACGCTTCTGGCCCCTTTGATGCTGCTCTACCACAGTCGCGCGGTGATGCAGGTCCTCTCGGGCCAAGACGGCGGCTGGCCCGCCAACCAACGGAACGAGGGCCAGTTGAGCTTGGCCGATGGCTGGACGGCGGGCCGGTGGATCGTGTTCATCGGGGCGGTGATCCTCGCGGCGGTGCAATGGGTCGCGCCCGATCTGACCGTCTGGCTGCTGCCCGTGGCGGTCCCGATGCTGCTGGCGCCGCTGCTCATCTCCTGGACCTCCCGCCCTCTGCCCTGCGGGCTTTTCGCCGTGCCCGAGGATGCCGCGCCGCGCGATGTCGTCGCGGAATACGACAGTATCTGCGATGTTTGGCGGCTTACGTGGAATGACGAACATCTGATGCCAGAACCCAAAGCGGCGGATCTGCCCCATGCCACCGCCTAAAACCGGGCTATCTCCCGCCGCGCTGGCTACCGGCGCGGCTCCCAAATCCGCCCGCGATCCGCGGATCGACCTGTTTCGCGGGCTGGCGCTGGTGATGATCTTTATCAACCACGTCCCGGGCAACCCCTATGAGGCCCTGACCATCCGCAACCTCGGTTTCGCCGACGCGGCGGAGGCGTTCTTCCTCATGTCCGGCATCGCCGCAGGCTTGGCCTATACGCCACGTTTTATCGCGCGAGGCAGGGTGCGCCACGGCCTCTGGCGCGCCATCGCGCCCCTGTGGAAACGGGCGTGGTCGCTTTATGTGGTGCAACTCCTGCTCTCAGCAGTGGCCTTGGGCATCTTCGCCGCCGCCTTCCAGATCACGACAGAGGCCGCCTTCCTGACCAAGATCAACATGCGGCAGGTCTTTCAAAACCCCACCCAAAGCGTGATCGGCATTCCGCTTTTGACGCATCAGTTCGGCTATGTGAACATCCTGCCCGCCTATTCCGTCCTGCTGATCTGCGCCCCGGCGGCGATCATGCTGGGTCTGCGCTGGCCGCGCCTGCTTCTCGTGCTATCGCTGGTGCTTTGGCTGTTGACCGGGGTCTTCCGGCTGAACCTGCCGAACTACCCCAACCCGGGCGGCTGGTTCTTTAACCCCTTTGCATGGCAGGCGATCTTTGTCTGCGGGCTGCTGGTGGGCTTAAGCCAGCGGCAGGGCTACCGCTTTTTCCCGAACTCGCAGGCGCTGTTCTGGCTGTCCGTCGCCGTCCTGCTGGGCGTCCTCGCATGGCGCTATGTGCCGGGTTTGGGCCGTTTCCTGAACCTCCAAATGCATCATATGAGAGAGGCCGGGGTGCCCTTCAACATCACTTCGCACGACAAGACCTATCTTTCCGCCCCGCGGTTCGTTCATATCTTGGCCCTGGGATATTTCCTGTCACAGTTGCAGACTGTCACCCGCCTCTCTGCCCATGCCATGGCCAGCCCTGTCCGGTTGATCGGTCGGCATGGTCTGCTGGTCTTTGCCAGCGGCACCGTTCTGGCGCTGATCTGTCAGGTTGCGATGATGGCGCGGCCCGAAGCGCAGTGGATGCCTTGGGTTCTGCCTGTTGTCGGAACGGCGGCGCTCTATGCCATCGCTTGGATTGCAGAGACCTCGCGGCAGGTGCTTGCCGCACCGGCTGAACCCGCACCCGTCTCGCCTAAAGCACCAACCGCCGAAGCCGCCCCTTAGCCTTTAGGAACGCCGATCGTCGCCGCGCCCCCATTTGCGCCAGGCAAGCCATGCAATCCCCAGCCCGCCCGCGATCAGCGCCATGTGCCGCGGGCGAATGCCGCGCCCGGTGGCGGTGTTTTCGCCCGGATGGTAGCGCGGGTCGAGCAAGCGGGTATTGGCGAGAAAACCACCGACGACAGTCTCGCTGCCCCGGAACACCGGTCGCAGGCCACGGCCCTTCTTGCGGTTGAGGGTTTCGATGGTCCCGATCATCGACTTCTTCTCTGCCATCACCTCGGCCACACGTTCGGGCGGCAGGCCGAGGTGTTCGGCAATCAAGCGGGTTCTGAACCCTTCGATCACCTCTGCGGGGTGCTCGATCGCGACATCGCATTCGGTATCAAACCCCATGGAGCGGTTGTTGAGGTTGCTGGAGCCGAGGCGCAAAAGATGATCGTCGATGATCATGATCTTCGCATGAACATAGATCGGCTCACCCTCCTCGGTGACGGGGAAATAGATGCGAAAGCGGTTTTGGTGATCGGCGCGTTTCAGCTCTTCGACGAGCCGCTCACGCAGGACATGCATGGCGTCATCTTCCAACTGGGATTCCGCATCGCGCGGGTTGATGATGACGACCTCCGGCCCGTCCTCTTCGGCCAACCTGGCTTTAAGCGCATCGCAGACCGAAGCGGCGGCGAAATACTGCGATTCAATATAGATATAGTCACGCGCCGATTGGATCCCCGCGATATAGAGGCGTTCGATTTCATTGATCATCGGCTCTTCGTCGAAAGGCGGCTCGGTCCGGGCGATGCCCACCTCGACCCCTTCGGCATCAATCGGCAGGTCTTCGGGCCATTCGGACATGGGCGCATCCTCAGGGCGCGCGATCTCATCCCCCGTGGCGCGGAACCAACGCCGACGCGAAAGCTCACCCAAGGCGGCGGCGGCGGGGCCGGACATGGCCGAAGTCGCGTCATGCCAAGGGTCAGAGGGCGTGCCATCCTTGCGCAGGCGGCGCGGGTCGTGCGGCAGATGGTCGGGCGTGTCCCACCGGTCTTCGGTCGCGTCGATCCCGCCGCAAAAGGCCAAGGCATCGTCGGCCACGACGATTTTTTGGTGGTGGCAGGCGCCGAAGGGGTGGTGGCCGTCCAAGGCAAAGTGAATCCGGTCGCCACCGAATAGGCTCAGCGCCAGTGAGGGCACCAATCGCCCCGGCGCGGCCAGCACAGCGCCGTTCCATTTCAGCAGGTAGACATGCAGATCCGGCGTCCGCTCCACCACCGCCTCGACAAAAGCGCCAAGCTGGTTGGGATAGCTGTCGGGTGCGTTGCCGTCTTCGTCACTTTCGCCCGGCAGCATCTCAAGCTCGAAATCGAAATCCCAGCCGATCAGCATCAACTGCTGCCGCGCCCCGAGGAAAATCTCGCGCAAGACACGGAAATAATCCGCCGCATCGACGATGAGGCCAAACCGATCGGCCCGGGCGACGCGCCATGTGGTCTTGTCATTGAACAGGCTTTGGCCGTTGGCCGCTTGCGGGTGGTTCGTCTTAGCCAGTTCCAAATCGCCCTGCACGTTTTGTCCCTCTCTCTTCGATCCTACAGGGCTAAACGCCCATTCCCGCGCGAAGTTGCATCGATGCGTAAATATCGGGCAGGCTCAGACCGGTTGCGCCTCAGACAGCTCGGCCTGAAGACGGGCTTCCTCGGCAGCTTTGGGCGTGGTGAACCGCGCCAGCAGGAAATAGGCGACCGGGGTGAGATAGAGGGTCGAGAGCGTGGCCATGCCCAGCCCCCCGACGATCACCCAGCCAAGCGCCTCGCGCGCCTCGGCCCCCGCACCCGCCGAAAGGATCAACGGCACGCCGCCCAAGACGGTCGAGGTCATCGTCATCATCACCGGACGCAGGCGGATGGTGGAGGCGCCAAAGATCGCCTCGTGGATATCCGCCCCCTGGTCGCGCAATTGGTTGGCAAATTCGACGATCAAAATCCCGTTCTTGGCCATGATCCCGATCAACATGACCAGCCCTATTTGGCTGTAAACATTCAGGCTCTGCCCCGTCATCAGCAGCGCGAAGATCGCGCAGGCCAGCCCCAAGGGCACCGTGGCCATCACCACGATGGCAGAGATGAAGCTTTCGAACTGCGCGGCGAGGACAAGGAAAACCACGAGGATCGCAAAGCCGAAAGTCACGAAAAGCCCCGAACTGGTTTGATCCAAGGCGGCGGCCTCGGCCAGCGGCACGATCAGGTTTTCATCCTCCAACACCTCTTGCCCGACCGCGCGCACCTGTTCCAGCGCATCGCCCAGTGACAGGCCCGGGGTCAGCCCGGCGGAGATCTCGACAGAGCGGTTCTGCCCTTCCCGGTCCAACTCGGGCGCGACGGCGCGTTCTTCGAGCGTCACGAAACTGGCCAGCGAAATCATCTGCCCGTTGCCCGATTGGACAAAGACGTTCTCAAGGTCGCGCGGGTCGTTCACCGGGTCCGAGGTCGACAGCATCTGCACGCCATAGCTGGTGTCGTCGATAAAGACCGATGCCACCTCACGCCCGTCGAGCATGGCCTGCAAAGCCTGCCCCAGCCCGGTGATGTCGACGCCGAGGTCAGCAGCCAGCGTCCGGTCGATCTGCACGAAAAGCTGCGGCTGCGTGCGTTCATATTCCAGCCGCACCTGCCCCATCGCCGGGTTCGCGCTCAACCGGTCGACCATCGCCTGTGCCACTTGGGACAGTTGCTCGTAATTATTGCCGGTGATGGCGAATGACAGCCCCCGCCCCGCGCCGCGAATGCCGAGGGAGTTCGGCTGGATCGCGAAGGCCCGCACGCCCACGATGCCGCGCAGCTTGCCGTTGATCTCGCCCACAATCTCATCTTGGCTGCGCGCGCGGTCTTCCCATCCGGCGAGCGTGAACACCATGAAACCCCGATTGTCCGCGCCAAACCCGGTGATGGAGAAGATATTCGTCACCTCTCCGGCCTCTTGCAGCGGGGTGATCAGGTCTTCGATCTCGCGCATCTTGCTTTGGGTATAATCAAGTGAGACGCCCTGCGGGGCCGAGACGCTGAGCAGGGCCACGGCGCGATCTTCGCGCGGGGTCAGCTCTTGCCGGATCTCGCCCGAGACCAGCACCGCCGTCAGCGCGACGAAGGCCGCGATCAGCACCACGACATAGGGCATCGCCAGCGCCCATCTAAGCGTCGCCGCATAGGCGCGGTACAGCAGGTTGCCAAGCCACACGACAGGGCCGCGCGGGTTCTCGGCCGCGGGTTTGGTCAACAAGCGGCTCGCCAAGACCGGGCAAAGGCTGAGCGCCACGACCGAGGACAGCATCACCGCGATGGCGAGGGTAAAGCCGAACTCCCGAAACAGCCCACCCGCCTGTCCGGGCAGGAACGACAGCGGGATAAAGACCGCCGCCAGCGTGGCCGTGGTGGTGACGACCGCAAAGAAGACCTGCGAGGTGCCCAGCACCGCCGCCGCGCGCGGCCCCATGCCCGCCGCCCGTTGGCGCACGATATTCTCTAGCACCACAATCGCGTCATCCACGACCATCCCGGTGGCCAGAACCAGCGCCAGAAGGGTCAGGATATTGATCGAAAAGCCCACCAGATAGATCGCCGCCAAAGTGCCGATCAGCGCCACGGGCAGGGTCAGCGCCGGGATCAGCGTGGCGCGGAAATCACGCAGGAAGACAAAGATCACCGCCACCACGATGCCCACGGCAAAGGCCAGCGTTGAGAGCACCTCGCGGATCGAGCCTGAGATAAAGGTCGCATCGTCCGAGGTCACGAAAATCCGCACATCCTCGGGCAGGGTTTCGTTCAACTCCCCCACCACGGCGCGCACATCGCGCGAGATCTCAAGCGTGTTCGACGTGGCCTGCCGGATGATGCCAATGCCGAGACCCAATTGCCCATTGGCACGCAGGATCGTCTCCCCTTCGGCGGGGCCGAGCGTGACGCTGGCGACATCGCCGAGCCGGACGTTCTGCTTGATCTCCATCGCCTCGAACGCCTGTGTGGTGACAACGCTGGCCGTGGTGCGCACGCTGATCGACTGACGGTCGCCCGCCAGATCGCCTGCGGGCGCGTCATAGGCCACATCGGCCAGGGCGCGCTGGATGTCTCCGAGGGTGAGGCCCCGGCTGGCCAGTTCCAACTGGTCGATATCGACGCGGAAAAACGGCTCACGGTCGCCGTAGACCTGCAAATCCGCCACCCCGTTGACCGAGATCAGCCGATCTTCGACCCGGTCCTGCACCAGTTTGGTCAACTCCTCCGGCGAGCGGCCCATGGAGGTCACGGCGATGCGCATCACCGGCTGGGCATTGGCATCGGCCTTGACGATCTGCGGCTGGTCGGCCCCTTCGGGCAATTGGTTCACGATCCGCGCCACTGCATCGCGCACATCGGTCGCGGCCACGTCGATATCGGTGCTGTCGTTAAACTCCAAGGTGACCCGGCTGCGGCCAAACCGCGAGTTCGATGAGATCGCCCGCACGCCAGAAACCCGGCCCACGGCGCCTTCGATCCGCCCCGTGAGCTCCTGATCGACGGATTCCGGGGAGGCGCCCGAGAAGGTTGTGGTGACCGTGACCACGGGCCGGTCGACATTGGGCAATTCCCGCACCTCCGCGCCGAAAAGCGCGGCAATGCCCGCCAGCACGATCAGCGCATTCAGCACGAAGGCGAGGATCGGGCGGCGCACGAATAGCGCGGTGCCCGAGGCGGTTCTCGCAGGCGGCGTGGCGTCTTCGGTCGGGGCGGCGCTCATAGGGTTGTCTTCTCAGCCGGGGCGGCATCTGACTGCACGCTGCCCGCGCGGTTGACCTCACGCACCTCGCCGCCCTCGCGGAGGGTTTGCACGCCTTCGGTCACCACCACATCATCGGCGGTCAGATCATCCGACAGGACGAGCACCGAATTGCTGTTGCGCTGTGCGATCTCGACCGCGACTTGGTGCGCCTTGCCCTCCCGTACCGTCCAGACAAACGGCCCGTCCGAGGACCATTGCACCGCCAGCGGCGGGATCGCCAGAAACGGATCGCCGACAAAGGTCAGGCTGACCGAAAAGGCCATGCCCGCGCGCAGCTGGTCGCCTTCGTTCGGCACGCGGCCCTGCACCAGAAGCGTGCGGCTGGCGCGGTCGATCACGCTGTCGATGGCGCTGACTTCGCCCGTCAGGGTCAAATCGCGCATGCCAAGCGGGGTGACGGTGATTTCCTTGCCCAAAGAGAGCTTGCTCACCACCCGTTCAGGCACGCGGAAATCGATCAGGATCTCGCTGCGGTCGGTGATGGTGGCGAGTTGATCCTGCGCATTGACGCGGTCACCTTCTTCGATATCGGTGATCCCCACCCAGCCTGAGATTGGCGCGAGGATGCGGCGTTGCGACAGATCGAACTGCGCTTGGCTGAGCGCAAGCTCGGCGCTTTGCAGGGCCAATTCCGTCTCGCGCAGGCGCACTTCGCTGACCGCGCCGGTGTTTTGCAGCCGCTCCACGCGGTCTTGCTCGGTCTGGGCGTTTTCAAGCTGCAATTCGGCTTGCTTCAGGGCGATCTGCTCGGCCTCATTCTCCAACAGGGCCACAACGGTGCCCGCCTTGATCAACTGCCCGGCGGGCAAGTTCAGGTCGGTGATGACCCCCACGGCGTTGGAACGCAGCGTGACGGAGCGGCGCGCGCGCCCGTCGCCGATGGCGGTGATCCGGTCGGCCAAAGTCTCTTCGCTGACCCCGGCGGTGACGATCAGCGACGGCCCGCCGCCGCCCCAGCCCCGGCCAGAGGCCTGTGGCGCCTCCGCGACCTCCTCGATCCCCAGAAGATCGAGCAAGCCGGTCTCCGCCACATAGAGGCGGGAGGCGGGGACATAGGTTAACATCGCGTAAAGACCCGCAACGAGAACCAGCAGAAATACGAAAAATTGGCGCAGGGCTTTCACGGGGGATGCGCTTTCAAAATATGTTACGAGGCGCATAATTGAGCATCGGCCCCAAAAAGGCACGTCAATTCTGCTTGATCACTGGCTGGGCATTCCCCGAAGGGGCCGCTGGCTGCTATCACTATGGCGCGGAAGCCTGCCCGGTGGAAGGGCAATGGGGTTGATTACTAGAAATTCCGTTTCCGCCGCACATATTCTGGCCCAAGCCGGATCAAAGACCAAGGGGACATCATGCGCGCGACGGTTCTACCACTGGCGACACTGCTACTGGGCTTTTCGCTTTTGCAGATGAGCAACGGGTTGCAGGGCACGCTTTTGGCCGTGCGCGCGGGGCTCGAAGGGTTTGGCGGGGCGACCACCGGCCTCATCATGTCGGGATTTTTCGCGGGGCTGAGCGTGGGCTCCTTCGTGGCACCCCGGCTGATCAGCGGGGTGGGCCATATCCGAACCTTTGCCGCACTTGCCTCTGTCGCCTCCGCCGCGGCGCTGATGCATTTGGCTTTCATCGACCCTTGGGTCTGGATCGCCGTGCGCTGCCTCACCGGTTTTGCCTTTGCCGGGTTGATCATCGTGACGGAAAGCTGGCTTAACGCTTCGGTCAGTTCCGCGCAACGGGGCAAATTGCTGGCGGTCTACGGTATGGTCGGCATGGCCTCTGGTGCGGCGGGGCAGTTCCTGCTGAATCTCGGGGATCCGGCTGAGTTCATCCTCTTCGTGCTCGTCTCCATCGTGATGTCGCTGTCGCTGGTGCCGATCTCGCTTAGCCGTGTAGAGGGGCCGCGCTCGGAAGGCGCGCAGGAGCCGCCATCGCTGCGCCGACTGTGGGGGCTGTCGCCCTACGGGGCGGTCAGCGCGGGGCTGGTCGGGGCCTCTATCGGGACGTTCTACGGTCTGGCACCGCTCTTCGCGCAGGAGATGGGCTATACCCAATCACGCATCGCCCTGCTGATCGCGGCCTTCACCATCGGGGGGCTGATGCTGCAATTCCCGCTGGGCTGGGTTTCCGACCGGATGAGCCGCCGGGGCTTGGGCGTCGGACTGGCGGCGGCGGGCGGTGCTTTGATGATGCTGACCCTGCCGATCCCCGCCCCTTCGGGGTCGATGCTGCTGGTGCTGGGGTTTGCCATCGGCGGGCTGGTTCTGCCTGCGCAATCCATCGTCATCGCCCATGTCAACGACCGCGCCCCCGGCTCGGCGGTGGTGGCCGTCTCGGGCGGGTTGGTGCTGATGCAGGGGATTGGCGCCGCAATCGGGCCGCTGCTGGCGGGTGTGCTGCTGGATACACTGGGGCCGCGCGGCCTGCCGCTGGCGCTTGGCGGTTTTCAGTTGACCATCGTGGCCTGGGGGCTGCTGCGCATGACCCTGCGCAGCGATCCCGAAACCCAAGAACGCCACGCGGCACCGCCGCTGACCCCCAACTTTGTCGAAGGCGAGCTGAGCCGCGAGGAATAGCGCGGCTTAGCTCTGGGGCCAGCTCTCTGGCACGTTGCTGCGCAGCTCTTCCAGCCACGGGGTGGCGACAGAATCCGACGGCGCGCGCCAGTCCCCGCGCGGCGACAATGCCCCCCCGGCGCTGACCTTGGGCCCATTCGGCAGGGCCGAGCGTTTGAACTGGCTGGTGGCAAAGAAGCGATGCAGAAATTTTTCGAGCCAGTGGCGGATCGTCTCCAGATCATAGGCGTTGCGTTTGCCCTGCGGAAAGCCCTCAGGCCAGCGCCCCGCCTCGACATCATGCCAAGCGTGCCACGCCAGAAAGGCCACCTTTGACGGGGCGAGCCCGTAGCGCATGGTGTGAAAGAGGAAGAAGTCGTTCAACTCATAGGGGCCGATCATCGACTCGGTGCTTTGAATCTCTTCATCCTCGCCCGCGGGCACCAGTTCGGGCGAAATCTCGGTGTCCAGAATGGCTTGCAACACCTTGTCCGTCTCAGCGTCGAACTGGCCCGAACGGGTGGCCCAACGGATGAGATATTGGATCAGCGTTTTCGGGACGCCGGTGTTCACGGCATAGTGGCTCATCTGGTCGCCCACGCCATAGGTGCACCAGCCAAGCGCCAATTCGCTCAGATCGCCGGTGCCGATGACAAAGCCCTGCCGCTGGTTGGCGAGCCGGAAGAGATAATCGGTGCGCAGCCCGGCTTGGACGTTTTCAAAGGTGATGTCATAGACCGGCTCCCCGTCCGAAAAGGGGTGATCCATATCCTCAAGCATCTGGCGGGCGGCGGGGCGAATGTCGATCTCATCCGCGGTGATGCCCATGGCCTGCATCAATTTCCACGCGTTGGATTTGGTGCCCTCGGAGGTGGCGAAGCCCGGCATGGTAAAGCCGAGGATCCGGTCGCGCGGAATGCCCATACGGTCACAGGCTTTCGCCGCCACGATCAGGGCATGGGTTGAATCCAACCCGCCGGAAATGCCGATGACCATGGTCTTGCCCTTGGTCGCCTCAAAGCGGCGGCGCAGCCCTTCGACCTGAATGTTGAACGCCTCGTAGCAGTCTTGGTCGAGATGGCTTTCGCGGTTCGGCACATAGGGGAAACGGCGCACCGGGCGGATCAGTCCGGCGTTTTCGTGATGCGGCTGATGGGCAAAGGTCACCCGGCGGAATTCCGGCGCGCGGTGCCGCGCGGCATCATGGAAACTGCCCGTCCGCATCCGCTCGGACTGGATACGCCCGCAATCCACATCGGCGATGGTCAGCTCCGGCTCCAGCGGGAAACGGGTGGATTCGGCCAGAAGATCGCCCAACTCATGGATCATCCCCTGCCCGTCCCACGCCAGATCGGTCGTACTCTCCCCCGGCCCGGCGGCGGAGTACACATAGGCCGCGAAGGCGCGCATGGATTGCGACCGGCACAGCAGGTGACGGTCAGAGGATTTGCCGATCACGATGTTGGACGCCGAGAGATTGGCGAGGATCAAGGCGCCCCCAAGCGCGGCATCCGCCGAGGGCGGCGCCGGCGTCCAGAGGTCTTCGCAAATCTCGGCATGGAAGATCAGACCGGGCAGATCCGTCGCCTCAAAAATCAGGTCATCGCCAAAGGGCACTCGCCGGCCCGCGACGGTGATCTCTCCGCCGGTGTCCCGGCCATGGGCAAACCAGCGTTTCTCATAGAACTCGCGGTAATTGGGCAGGTAGGATTTCGGCACCACGCCCAGCACCTGCCCGCGTGAAATGGCGATGGCGCAATTGTAAAGCCGCCCCTCACGGCGCAGTGGCGCGCCGAGCAGGATCACGGGGGTCATCTCGGCGCTGGCCTCGATCAGGTCGCCAAGCGCCTCTTCCACCGCCGTCAGCAGCGCGTCCTGCATGTGCAGATCGTCGATGGCATAGGACGAGAGTGACAGTTCGGGGCAAACCAGCAAATCCACCCGCGCCGCATTGGCCCGGCGCATTTCGTCCAACAGGCTGTCGCGGTTGAAGGCCACATCGGCGGGCCGCACATGCGGCGTGCAGGTCGCCACCCGGACAAAGCCATGACGGTGGTAGGCGGTAAAGGCGGCGGCTTGGCTCTTGCTCACGTCAGGCTCTCCTCCAACATATCCAAAATCGTTTCAAGGCATCGCTGCCGGATCGCATCCCGGCCAATGGCTCCAAATGACTCGGCCCGATGAACCGTGTTACACCCCTCGCGTGCAAGCGCAAAATGCACAAGCCCCTCTTCATCCTCGGCGCTGCCCGGCCCGGCAAACCCGGTGGTCGAGACGGCAATCTGCGCGCCTGAGCGGTCCTGCGCGCCCTCGGCCATGGCAATCGCCACGGGGCGCGAAACCGCGCCGCAGCGGTCCAAAAGCGCCCGATCGACGCCCAACAGCTCATGCTTGGATTGATCCGTATAGGTGACAAATCCCCGCTCGAACGCGTGGGAGCACCCTTCGATATCCGTAAGCAACGCGGCGACCAGCCCGCCGGTGCAGCTTTCCGCCGTGGCGATGTGAATGTCGCGGTCGCAAAGCACTTCCAAAACGGATTTCGCGCGATCTGCGATGTCGGGCTGCGCTAGGGGGTCACTGTTCTGCATCTTCGCTCCGCAAATTGATGCCTTGTTAAGCAAAACCCCCGCAGGCCGCTGTGGTTCCTCGCGTTGACCCACCGCAAACCGCCTGCTTAACATTGCAAGAAACCGAAACGCACCTCTGCATATGGGACCGAAGCGATGATTGATTTCTACACATGGACCACCCCCAACGGCCGCAAGGTCTCGATCCTGCTCGAAGAATTGGGGATCGACTACAATGTGCATGCCATCAACATCGGCAAGGATGAGCAGCACGCGCCCGAGTTTCTAAAGATCAGCCCCAACAATAAAATCCCCGCCATCGTGGACCATGACACTGGGGTAAGCCTGATGGAATCCGGCGCGATCATGGTCTACCTCGCCGAGAAACATGGCCGCTTCCTGCCTGAGGGGCAGGCCGCGCGGGCCGAGGTGATGCAATGGCTGATGTGGCAGATGGGCGGCTTTGGCCCGACGGCCGGGCAGGCGCATCACTTCCTACATTTCAACCCCGGCAAGGCCGCCTATGCCGAAGAGCGTTTCGGGGCCGAGGTCAAACGGCTTTACGGCGTGCTCGACAAACAGCTTGAGGGGCGGGACCATATCTGCGGCGAGTATTCCATCGCGGATATGGCCTGCTGGCCTTGGGTGTCGCGCTATGAATGGCAGCAGATCGACCTTGCCGACTATCCCAATGTGCGTGCGTGGTACCAGCGCCTGCGCGCGCGGGACGCGGTGCAAAAGGGCTACCATGTGCCCAAGGTGATGGGCGAGATTCCCGAGGGCTGACATTCGCCCCCCCGCCGCGGCTGCAACGTAGGCGGGAACCAAAAGACAAGTTGAACGGTTGCGCTCCCGAAGGCAGTGCTGCCACCCGCGCAGGCTGCCCGTTTCACGAATGGGAGGCAGTATCGTGACGCTTGATCTCAAAGGTGTATCCTTGCTCGGCTGTCGGGCACTGCCATGAACAGTGCGCCGCGTTTCGACCCTTTCCCGCCCCAGTCGCAAAGGGATATCCTTTCGCAAACTGCCCGAAAGGCCCTGCGCCACGCGGCGCGGGCCGAAGAAGCGGGCACCGCCCCGATCAGCGGCTCTATCGACATTCTGCGCGACGCGGGGCTGATGCTGGAAGATGGCGCCACGGCGCCTTTGCGCACCGCCCATGCGCTGATGCAGATCGGTGCCGCCAACCTCAGCGTCGGCCGCTTATGGGAGGGCCACGTCAACGCGCTGCGCCTGATCCGCCTATACGGCAGCGCGGCGCAGGCGGAGCGGGCGAAGCAGGTGATCCGGCAAGGTGGGCTTCTGGGCGTTTGGGGGGCCGATGGCGGCAATCCGGCGCGTTTCGAAAAGGGTGTTTTGAAGGGTCAGAAGATTTTTGCTTCCGGCCTCGGCACTGTCACCCATGCGCTCGTCTCGCTCAATTCCGGCCCCGAAGTGCAGCTTGCGCTGATCGATGTGACCGAGCCCGCGCGCGGCGATGCCTCGCAATGGGACATGCTGGGGATGCGGGCGACGGCCTCGGGGACATATGATTTTTCCGGCCTGCCTCTTGAGGATGACGCGCTTATCGGCGCCCCCGGCGATTATCTGAAAGAGCCGCATTTCGTCGGCGGCGTCTGGCGGATCGCGGCGCTTCAGGCGGGCGCGGCGGCAGGGTTGATTGATGCGGCGGCCACTGCTCTGCGGGACATGGACCGGCTTGAGGCCGAGGCCCAATTGAGCCGCTTGATGCAGGTGCTGATGCGGATATGGGCCGGAATGGCATTGGTCGAACGCGCCGCTCTCGCCAACGCGGATGACCACGCGGAGGAGACCCTCGTCAGCACCTCGATCGCCGCGCGAATTTATACTGAGGAGGTCGCCCTCGACTCGATCAAAGCGGTGGAGCAGAGCCTAGGGTTGCGGCATTTCACCGGAACCTCCGAGACGGGCCGCATGGCGCGCGATCTTTCGGTCTATCTGCGCCAAGCCGCGCGCGATGCCTTCCTGCAACGCGCCGCCCGCCATGCGCTTTCAAGCGACCAGACGGTTTGGGGTGTCTTTGGATGAGCCACAACGCCCCCCTCGCCGAGGCTCTGTCGGGCCGCGAAAAGATCGTGGTTCTGGCGCCGCATCCGGACGACGAAACACTCGGCTGCGGCGGTCTTTTGGCGCGCGCTTTCGCAGGGGCCGGGGCGCATGTCATCTGCCTGACCGATGGCGGCGCCAGCCACCCCGGCTCCCGCGCATGGCCCCCGGCCCGATTGGCCGAGACACGGCGCGCGGAACTGGCCGAGGCGCTCGATCTCCTTGGTGGCGGCGCAGCGGATTTGACATGGCTCGGCCATCCCGACAGCCAATTGCACGAGGTGCCTCCCGACGCCATCCTGACCGAGCTGATGCAGGTAATCGACGCGCAAACGGTACGCCACATCTTCGTCCCGGCCCGCGAAGACAAACATTGCGACCATCAAACCACCGCGTCACTGGCCGACGGGCTGCGCGCGCAGCGCCCCGATCTGCATTTTCATAGCTATCCGGTGTGGAGCCGTTTCGACGATCCGAACTTTGCCGAGAACACGGCTGGCTACGCCCCCCTGACCCTCGACACCGCCGCCTACCGCGACGCCAAGAGCGCCGCGATCCGCGCGCATCGCAGCCAGCTTGGCCAAGTCGTGCAGGACGATCCCGAGGGGTTCGTTCTGCCCGAGGCGATGATCGACCTCTTCGCGCAGCAAGACGAAATTTTTTGGAGGATGCCGTGATGGGTGTGGGGTTGGATCATCTCCAAGGTCTCTATGCCGAGACGAGCGATCCTTGGGGGTTCGAACATAGCGCCTATGAGCAGGCCAAATTCGCCGCGACGCGGGCGGCGCTTTCACAGGATGGCTACCGCTCGGCCTTTGAACTCGGCTGCGGCAATGGGCAATTGGCGCGCCACCTGATCGACATCTGCGCGCGCTATACCGGGATGGATGCGGTCGCCAGCGCCCTGACCGCCGCGCGCAAAACGGTGCCGGAGGGGCGCTTCGTCCAAGGGTTCTATCCCGGCCCCCTGCCAGAGGGGGACTTCGATCTGCTGATCCTCTCCGAAGTGCTCTATTTTCTGGATCATTCGGGGTTGGCCCAACTGGCGAGCGACATTGCGACCCGCTGGCCGAAGGCCGAGATCATCTGCGTGACTTGGCGCGGTGACACCGGCAATCCGTTGCAAGGGGAAGAGGCGCTGAACGGCTTTGCCAAGGCGCTCGACACCCATGCCTTCACCTGCGTCAGCGAGACCGAGAACTACCGCATCGACCGCGCCTTTCCGGAGGGTGACAGATGAGTTTCGAGCGCTGGAAAGACACCGCGATCATCATCCCCGCCCGGAACGAGGCGGAGCGGATCGGCGATTGCCTCACCGCCCTCGCCCCCCAGTGTAACGACCGTGTCCACGTGGTCCTTGTGGTGAACAACACCGATGACGACACCGCCAAGATCGCCACGGCTGCGGCGGGGCGGCTTGGCATCGACCTCACCGTGCTCGACCTCACCTTTCCCCCCGGCATGGGGGTCGGCGCGGCAAGGCGGAGGGGCTGCGCCGTGGCGCTCGATCAGATGCCTCATCTGCGCCAGATCCTGACCACCGATGCCGATTGCCGCGTCAGTCCCGATTGGGTCGCGCGCAGCATTCACCACCTCCAACGCTTTGATGCCCTCTGCGGCAGGGTCACCCTGAACCCCGAAGAGGCCGCCTGTTTGGCGCAGCAAGACCCCATGTTTGAGGCCCATGAAATGGCCTACCGCCGCTTGGTGCTCACGCTCTACGCGCGGCACGCCCCGAACTGCGCCGATTTGCAGAACAGCCACGGCGAAGCGCCGGGGGCCAGCCTTGGCTTCACCCGCGATGCCTATGAGGCCGTCGGCGGTTTCGCCCCGATCCCCTGTGGCGAGGACCGCGCGATCATCCGCGACCTGCGGGCGGCGGGCCGCCGGGTGCATCACGCGGATGATGTCTGGGTTGAAGCCTCGTGCAGGCTTGTCGGGCGCGCGGTGGGCGGCATGGCCGATACGCTGCGCATTCGGCTGAGCGGGGCGGGCTATCTGGCCGATGACTGTTTGCCGGATGCGGGCTGCTTGCTGGAGAAGCTGCGCCGGGGGGCCTTGGGCTGCTGGCCGGTGCAGGTGCCAGAGGCTGAACGCATTCCGGTCGATGAACTGCCCGCGCATATCGCGCTTCTGCGGGGCTTTTTGGACAGGTCCGCGACCTGTGAGACAGCCGCCCCCCTCGCATTGGAGGCCGCAGATCTCCACCCGCGCGAGAACTTTCCTGCCCGCCGGGCAAAAGCATCGGAACCCCTCGCCGCGGGGGTGGTTGAACTCTCATAGGGTCGGGCAATCACCGCCGGCTCTGGAGCGGCCCTCTCGGCCCGCCACATATTAGCAACAAATCCTCCCGATTATATTCCGGGGGCGCTGTGGAGAAAGATCATGACAGACAAAGAACTTGGCAAAGGCGGCGAACCCCGCCAGCAAACCACGGACCGCGAAAAGACGATGACGACCGCGCAGGGCGGCCCGATCGCGGATGATCAGAACTCACTCAAAGCAGGTCCGCGTGGCCCGGTCTTGATGGAAGACCACGTTTTCCGCGAGAAGATGTTTCATTTCGACCATGAGCGCATTCCTGAGCGTGTCGTTCACGCCCGCGGCTACGGCGTGCATGGGCATTTCGAGCTAAAGGAAGCGATCCCCGAACTGTCCTGCGCCGATATCTTCCAGCGCGTCGGCGAAAAGACCCCGACCTTTACCCGTTTCTCCACCGTGGCAGGCAACAAGGGCTCTTTCGATCTGGCCCGCGACGTGCGCGGGTTCGCGACGAAGTTCTACACGCAAGAGGGCAACTGGGATCTCGTCGGCAACAACATCCCCGTGTTCTTTATCCAAGACGCGATCAAGTTCCCCGATCTCATCCACTCCGTCAAACCCGCCCCTGACCGTGGCTTCCCGCAGGCGCAGTCGGCGCATGACAACTTCTGGGATTTCGTCTCGCTCTCGCCCGAGGCGATCCATATGACGCTGTGGCAGATGTCCGACCGTGCAATCCCGCGCTCGTTCCGCTTTATGGAAGGCTTCGGCGTGCATACCTTCCGGCTGGTCAATGCCGAGGGCCAATCGCATTACGTTAAATTTCACTGGAAGCCCAAGCAGGGTCTGCAATCGGTTGTTTGGAACGAAGCGCTCAAGATCAACGGCGCGGATCCGGATTTCCACCGCCGCGACATGTGGGATGCCATCGACGCGGGCGACTATCCGCAGTGGGATCTGGGCATTCAGGTCTTCGACGATGAATTCGCGGATAACTTCGAGTTCGACATCCTTGATGCCACCAAGATCATCCCCGAAGAGCAGGTGCCGGTGCGCATCATCGGGACGCTGACGCTGGATGCCAATGTCGACAACTTCTTCGCCGAGACCGAGCAGGTGGCCTTTTGCACCCAGAACATCGTGCGCGGGATCGACCACACGAATGACCCGCTGCTACAGGGGCGGAACTTCTCCTACCTCGACACGCAGCTCAAACGTCTCGGCGGGCCGAACTTCACCCATATCCCGATCAACGCGCCGAAATGCCCGTTCCACCACTTCCAGCAAGACGGCCATATGGCGATGCACAATCCCAAGGGTCGCGTGAACTACGAGCCCAACAGCTGGGGCGAGGATGGCGGCCCGCGCGAGAACCCAGAGATTGGCTTCCAGAGTTACCCGGCAGAGGTGGAAGGCACGAAACAGCGCGTGCGGTCCGAGACATTCGCCGACCACTACAGCCAGGCGCGGCAGTTCTACATCAGCCAGACCGAGATCGAGCAGCAGCACATCGCGGCGGCCTATACCTTCGAGCTGTCGAAATGTCAGGAAGAACGCATTCGCCTGCGGATGCTCTCGCATCTGATGAACGTGCATGACGATCTGGCGAAACAGGTGGCCGAAGGCTTGGGCGTGACCGAGATGCCGGACCCCGCCAAACCCGCGCGGGAGCCGATCACCGATCTGCCGCCGTCCGACGCGCTCAGCATTCTGAAGAACGCGCCGAACAGCTTTGCGGGCCGCAAGCTGGGTCTGTTCCTGACCGAAGGCGCGGATGCCTCGGTGGTGGAAGCCTTGGAAAAAGCCTTTGCCGATGAAGGCGCGATGGTGGCCATCGTGACACCGCATATCCAAGGGGTGACCCTTTCGGACGGCAGCACCCGCGAAGCAGATGAGAAGATCGACGGCGGCCCGTCGGTGGTCTTTGACGCGGTGGCCTTGGTCTTCGGGAATGAGAAAGCCGACAAGATCGCCAAGAACAAACCCGCGCAGGATTTCGTCTCGGACGCCTTTGCGCATAACAAGTTCATCGCTTGGACCACCGCCGCCGATCCGCTGCTCAACGCCGCCGGGGTCGAGAAGGACGAGGGCATGATGGAGGTCTCTGCCGATAATGCGGACACGTTCCTTCAGACCTGCCGCAAACTTCGGTTCTGGCAGCGCGAAGAAAAGCTGAACTGGGAATAAAAAAACATCGGGCCGGGGCGGCAATGCCCCGGCCCTTTTTCTAGCGCCGATGCACCTGTGACGATGGTGAAATGGCGTTCGCCGTGTCCTGAAGGCGCGGCAGAATCTCGGCCCTGATCCGCTCCCGCGTCCAAGTATGCGCCGAGACCGAACATTGCACCGCCGCAAAGGCCCGCCCATCGGGGCCGGTGATCGGGCAGGCCACCCCGATCTCGGACAAAATCATCTGATCGCTGGAGATCGCATAGCCCTGCTGCACGGCCTCACCGATGCTGTTGCGGATCGTGGCGCGGTCCATCGTGGTGCGCGCGGTGAAGGGTTTGAGCGGCCAAGTCTCGATCGCGTCTTCCCGGTCCTCGGGCGAGAAGGTCGAGATGATCGCCCGCCCCGCCGATGTTGAAAGCGCAGGCAGCCGCCGCCCAATCACCGTCGCCGCGAAATAGGTCCGTTGGCAGGGTAAGCGGCTAACATAGATGATATGGTCCTTGGAAAGCTCGGCCAGGTTCACCGTCTCCCCGATCTCTTGGCTGAGGTCGATCAGCTTGGGAATCGCCTGCCCGACCAATTGATCCGACCAGTAATAGGCATAGGCCAGCTCCAACCAAGCATGGGACGGGCGGTAGCGCCGCGTGGCCGGATCCTTTTCCAACATGCCCTCGATATGCAGCGTATTCGCCAGCCGCTGAACCGCGCTCTTGTCCAATCCGCTGCGCGCGGCAAGCTCGACCAACGACAATTCCGTATGCGATTCATCGAAGGCGCGGAGCAGCCGCAGCCCCTTGGCAAGCGACCCGACGTAGAGGGTATTTTGCTTCTTTTCCAATCACCTACCCCGAAATCTGGCCCAATTGTTCAAACCGGGGCTTGACGTATGTCGATCTGATTGCGTTTATTAATCGTATTGCGATATCAAGTATTATTATATGATACGTGACGCAAGTCAAAAAGATACGGAACCGAATTCGTTAACCAGCAGGGGAGTTGACCATGAAATCCACGGTCCTGAAATCAACCATCACCGGGCTTGTCTTGGCCGCCGCCACGGGCGCGGCTTGGGCGGACAAAGCCAATGACACGCTGAATGTCGCCTTCACCAAAGAGCTTGAGAACGTCGACAGCTACTTCAACTCGTCCCGCGAAGGCGTGGTGCTGCAACGCGCGGTCTGGGATGGTCTGATCTACCGCGATCCGGTCACCAACGAATACATGGGCAACCTCGCCACCGAATGGGAATGGATCGACGACACGACCATCGAATTCAAACTGCGCGAAGGCGTGAAATTCCACGACGGGTCGGACTTCACCGCCGATGACGTGGTCTTTACCGTGAACTACGTCGCCGATGAGGCCAATGGCGTGAAAACGCAGCGCAACGTGAACTGGATGAAATCGGCTGAGAAGGTCGACGATTACACCGTGCGCATCATGTTGAAAGAGAAGTTCCCGGCGGCGATTGAATTCCTCTCTGGCCCCGTTTCGATGTATCCCAGCGACTACTACGAAGAAGCCGGCCCCGAAGGCATGGGCCTGAAACCCGTCGGCACCGGCCCTTACAAGGTGACCGAAGTCGTCCCCGGCCAGCACTTCAAACTGGAAGCCTATGAGGGCTACCACGACAGCCCCAAGGGCACGCCCAGCATCAAGAACATCGACATCCGCACCATCCCCGATGTGAACACGCAGATGGCCGAATTGTTCAGCGGCTCGCTTGATCTGATCTGGCAGGTGCCGTCGGACCAAGCCGAGAAACTGGCCGAGCGGGATGAGTTCCAAGTCTCCAACGAATCCACCATGCGTGTGGGCTATCTGACGCTCGATGCGGCAGGCCGCTCCGAGGACAGCCCCTTCACCGACGTGCGCGTGCGCAAGGCCGTGAACTATGCGATCAACCGTCAGGAACTGGTCGACGCGCTGCTTAAAGGCAAATCCAAAGTCGTCTACACCCCTTGCTTCCCCAGCCAGTTCGGCTGCGACGAAGACGCGGCGGTGAAGTATGAATACAACCCCGAGAAGGCCAAGGAATTGCTGGCCGAAGCTGGCTACGAAGACGGTCTGACCATCGACTTCTACGCCTACCGCGACCGTGAATATGCCGAGGCGATCACGAGCTATCTGAACGCTGTGGGAATCGATACCAACTTCAAGATGTTGCAGTATTCCGCCCTGCGCGAGCAGAACATGAAGGGCGAAACCGCCGTGTCGTTCCAGACATGGGGCAGCTATTCGATCAACGACGCCTCCGCCATGGTCAGCCAGTTCTTCAAACATGGCTCGCTCGACTACGCGATGGACGACGAGACGCTGGAATACCTCAACATCGCCGACAGCTCGACCGACCCCGAGGTCCGCAAAGAGAACTACTCCAAGGCGATCGAACGCATCACCGAGGAAGCCTATTGGGCGCCGATGTTCTCCTACAACACCAACTACGTGACCACCAATGAGGTGGAATACACACCCACAGCCGACGAAGTCCTGCGCTTCACCACGGCCAGCTGGAAGTAAACCAATCGGCGGGGGCGCCGTGACCGTTGCCCCTGCCCTTCTCCCCTTCCGCACCCAACCCAGACCCACGCGGCAGGCCCTCGCCTGCGGCGCAGCCTCAAGGTAGTTGCACCCGTGCTTCAATTCATTCTCAAACGATTGGGACTGGCCCTTCTCGTGGCCTTCACCGTGTCGTTTATCAGCTTTAGCCTGCTGTTCCTGTCGGGCGACCCCGCCGCCGCGCTGGCCGGTGAAACCGCCAGTGGCGAAGATATCGAGGCCCTGCGCCGTCTCTATGGTTTTGACCGGCCCATGCTGGTGCAATATGGCGAATGGTTGTTCTCGGCCCTTCAGGGCGATTTCGGCGAGAGCTACTATTTCCGCCTGCCCGTCGCCTCGCTCATCGCCGACCGGTTGAGCGTGACCATGACGCTCGGCGTCTGCGGGATCACCTTCGCGTTGCTGACCGCGGTGCCCTTGGGCGTGGTCGCCGCGATCCGCCCCAATTCGATCATCGATCGTGTGGCGCTTTTCATCTCCGTTGCCGGTCAGGCGATGCCGAGCTTCTGGTTCGGCCTCATCCTGATCGTGGTCTTTGCCATCCAACTGGGCTGGCTGCCACCTTCGGGCACCGACACATGGCGGCATTTCATCTTGCCGACCGTGGTGCTGGGCTATTATGCCATGCCCGCGATCATGCGCCTGACGCGCGCGGGCATGCTGGACGTGCTGAACTCCGACTACATCCGCACCGCGCGGGCCAAGGGCGCGAACGAGCGCCGGGTGCTGTTCCGCCATGCGCTGCGCAACGCGATCATCCCGGTGGTCAGCCTCGCCGCCGTGCAGATGGGCTTCATGCTGGGCGGCTCCATCGTGGTCGAGTCGATCTTCGCGCTACATGGCGCGGGCTATCTGGCCTGGGAGAGCATCGCGCGCAACGACCTGCCCACCGTGCAGGCGCTGATCCTGATCTTCTCGATGTTCTACATTGTTTTCACCTTCCTCGCAGACGTGCTGAACGCATGGCTCGACCCCCGCATGAGGAGCAGCTGACATGGCCACGGCAAGCACACATGACAGCCTTTTGGACGAAATCACCGGCCCGACCCCCGGCCAGATGCTGCGCAAGCGCATCTTCGGGCACCAAGGTCTGCTGATCGGGGCGGTCGTTCTGATCATCCTCACGATTATCGCGATCCTCGCGCCCTGGATCGCCCCGCATGATCCCTATGCCCAAAGTCTGATGACCCGGATGGAGCCCCCCGTGTTCATGGGCGGCACATGGGAGCATCCCTTGGGCACCGACCATCTGGGCCGCGATTACCTGTCGCGCCTCATCTATGGTGCGCGGATCTCGCTGCTGATCGGGGCCGTGGCGGCACTGATCTCGGGCCTGATCGGCACCGCCATGGGCGTGGCTGCGGGCTATTTCGGCGGCAAGGTCGATGCGGTCGTCACCTTCCTCATCAACGTGCGTCTCGCGATGCCGGTGGTTCTGGTGGCGCTCGCTGTGGTGGCGATCCTTGGCGGATCGCTGCAAGTGGTGATCATGGTGCTGGGCCTGCTCTTGTGGGACCGCTTCGCCGTGGTCATGCGCGCCTCCACGATGCAGGTGCGGCGGCGCGAATACGTGGCCGCGGCACAGGTCATCGGCGCCTCCACCCCGCGCATCCTCTTGTCCGAGATCATGCCCAACATCGCCAACAACCTGATCGTCGTCGTCACGCTGGAGATGGCCCATGCGATCCTTCTGGAAGCCGCACTCTCGTTCCTCGGCCTTGGGGTGCAACCGCCGACGCCGAGCTGGGGGCTGATGGTCTCCGAAGGTAAGAACATGATGCTGTTCGAGCCGTGGCTCGTGCTGATCCCGGGCGCCGTGCTTTTCGTGCTGGTGCTGGCGATCAACCTGATGGGTGACGGTCTACGCGACGTCACCGCCCCCGAAAACCGGAGCTGACCCATGACAGAACCACTTCTGAGCGTCCGCAACCTGCGGCTCGATATTCCCACGGGCGGCGGCACCCTGCATGCGGTGCGCGGGATCGACTTCGACCTCAACCGTGGCGAGACCCTGTGCATCGTCGGCGAAAGCGGCTCGGGCAAATCGCTCACCTCGCTGGCGCTGATGGGGCTCTTGGGCAAATCCATCAAACGCCGCGCGGATCGGATGACCTTTGACGGGACCGAGTTGACCACCGCGAGCCAAGGCCAGATGCGCAAGCTGCGCGGGGCGCGGATGTCGATGATCTTCCAAGAGCCGATGACCTCGCTCAACCCGGCCTATACCATTGGAGACCAATTGGCCGAGGCGCTGCTCTTGCACCGCAAGGTCAGCCGCCAGCAGGCGCGGGACCGGGCGATTGAACTCTTGGAAAAAGTCGGCATCACCGCCGCCGAGAGCCGTTTGTCGCAGTATCCGCACCAGCTCTCGGGCGGGTTGCGCCAGCGCGTGATGATCGCCATGGCGCTGATGTGCGAGCCGGAACTGATCATCGCGGATGAGCCGACGACCGCGCTCGACGTGACCATTCAGGCGCAGATCCTGCGGCTGCTCCACGATCTGGGGCGCGAGATGAACATGGCCGTGATCCTGATCACCCATGACCTCGGCGTTGTGGCGCGGGTGGCCGACAAGGTCGCGGTGATGTATGCGGGCGAATTGGTCGAGACCGGCCCGGTCGGAGACATCTTTAACGCGCCCTCGCATCCCTACACCCGTGGGCTTCTGCGCTGCATCCCGCTCCCGGGCAAGACCGACCGCGGCGCGAAACTGGGCACGATCCCGGGCATCGTGCCTTCGCTCGTGGGCGAGGTTGAGGGCTGCGTCTTCCGTACCCGCTGCCCGCATGCCGTCGCCGAATGCCGTGGCGACATCCCCAAGCGCGAGGACGGCAACCACGCCTTCCGCTGCATTTTCCCCGATGGCAAACGCCAGTCCGAGAAGGAGCTGACCGTATGAAGGACAGCGTGAACACACCCCCGGTGCTGGAGCTTTCCGGCGTCAGCAAGACCTACCGGGTGAAACAGGGCATGTTCGGCAAGGTCAAACCGCTCACGGCGGTGAATGACGTGTCGCTGCAATTGGGCAAGGGCGAGGTGCTGGGCCTCGTCGGTGAATCCGGTTGCGGCAAATCCACCCTTGCCAAGATCCTCTTGGGGCTTGAGCAGCCGACCGCCGGTCACGTCAAGATCGACGGCGAAGAGATCACCGAACAGGGCCGTCTGGCGCTGGCACGGCGGATCCAGCCGATCTTTCAAGACCCCTATTCCTCGCTCAACCCCCGCAAGAGCATCTATGACGTGATCTCTCTGCCGCTGCGGGTGCACAACATCGGTGACGAGGAGAGCCGCAAGAAAAAGGTCAAAGAGATCCTCGACGTTGTCGGCCTGCCGCAGCGGGTGATCAACACCTACCCCAGCCAGATGTCGGGCGGCCAGCGCCAGCGTGTGGCCATCGCCCGTGCACTCATCATGAAGCCCGAGGTGGTGATCTGCGACGAGCCGACCTCGGCGCTGGATGTGTCGGTGCAGAGCCAGATCCTCAACCTGCTGGGCGAGCTGCGCGAAGAGTTCGGCCTTACCTATCTCTTCATCAGCCATGATTTGGCGGTGGTCGAACACCTCGCCACCCGCGTGGCGGTGATGTATCTGGGCGAGATCGTCGAGCAGAACTCGGTCGCCGGGCTCTTTGACGCGCCGCGTCACCCTTACACCAAGGCGCTGTTGAAATCCGTGTTGACGCCCGAGCCCGGTTTGGGTGTGCCCGACACGCAGCTTGGCATGGCCTACCCGAACCCGATCGCGCCGCCGCCCGGTTGCCATTTTCACCCGCGCTGCCCGCGCGCCACGGATCTGTGCAAGCAAAAGGCACCGCGTCACACCCCGATCCCGCAGGGGCATGCCGCCTGCCATCTGCACGATCCGGAAACCCCCATGTACGAACAAGAGTAATCCCATGTCATCGAACCTGTCGCACAGCAGTCAAACCCGCAAAACCGTCATCGAAACCGAACATGGCGTCGTCGCCGCCCAGCATCGGTTGGCAGCAATCGCGGGGGCCGAGGTGCTTGCGGCAGGGGGCGATGCGGTGGATGCGGCTGTGGCCACCTCCTTCGTCATCGGCGTGTTGGAACCTTGGATGAGCGGCCCTGCGGGCGGCGGGGCGATGATGCTCTGGCGCGCCGAAGAAGGCCAAGCCCATGCGCTCAACCACGGCATGCGCAGCCCCGGCGCGCTCGACCCGGCGAATTATCCGCTTAGCGGGCGGGGCAAGGCGGGTGATCTCTTCCCCTGGGAGCATGTGGAGGGGGACCGCAACGTTCAAGGTGCCACTGCCATCGCCGTGCCCGGCGTGGTCGACGGGCTGGGCCAAGCCCATGAACGGTTCGGCAAGATGCCTTGGGCCGAGCTGCTTGCCCCGGCGGTTGAACATGCCCGCAAGGGTTTGTTGGTGGATTGGTATGCCGCGCTGGTCATCGCCTCTTGCACACGCGCCCTCGCGCAGGATGTGGATGCGGCGGACCTCTTTCTCGAAGACGGGCAGTGGCCGACGATCAGCGGCTGGACCGCGCTGGCCGAGAAACGGCTGGACCAGTCGCGCATGGCCGACAGCCTTGACCAGATCGCGCGGCACGGGGCGCGCGCGCTCTATGATGGAGACCTTGGGGCCGCGATGGCGCGGGATGTGCAGGACAAGGGCGGCAGCCTCAGCCATGACGACCTGCAAGCCTACCGCGCCGAGTTCAGCGCGCCGCTAGACTTTGCCTACCGCGATGCGCGCTTCCACGTGGTGCCGGGGCTGACCGCCGGGCCGACCTTCCGCGATACTTTTGCCTCTCTCGCGACCGAAGACCTCGGGAACGCCCCCGGCCCCGACAGCTATGCCGCCATGGCCGAGGCACTCAAAGGCGCCTATGCCCGCCGTCTGGGCTCCATGGGCGATACCGGCGAAAGCCCCGAAGCCCCGGGCTGCACCACGCATTTCTCGGTCGTCGACCGTCACGGGAATATGGTGGCGCAGACGCAGACGCTCTTGTCGATCTTCGGCTCGCGCGTCGTCTCGCCCTCCACCGGCTTTTTGATGAACAACGGCATCATGTGGTTCGACCCGGTTCAGGGCCGCCCGAACTCGCTCGGCCCGAACAAGCGCTGCCTGATGAACGTCTGCCCGGTGATCGGCGAACAGGGCGACAAACGCTTCGCCTTCGGCGCCTCCGGCGGGCGCAAGATTTTGGGCGCGGTGGCGCAACTGTCCTCTTTCGTCACCGATTTCGACATGTCGCTCGAAGACAGTTTCCACGCGCCGCGCATTGACGCCTCGGACGCCAACCAGCTCATCGCCGATGAAAGCCTGCCGCGCGATGTGCTCGACCGTCTGCGCGAGAACAATGAGGTCGCCGAGACCAAACGCACGATCTTTCCCTACGCTTTCGCCTGTCCCGCAGGCGTGATGCGCGCGGGCGGGCAGAATTCCGGCTGCACCGAGATCATGTCGCCTTGGGGCGACGCCATTTCCGAAGATATGACAAAGGACATTGAAGCATGACCCGCGATCAAGCGATCGAAGCGATCTCGACCTATTTCGATGAGGGGACGTTCCAAGCCGAACTGGCCAACCTCGTCTCGTACGAGACCGAGAGCCAGAACCCTGACCAAGCCCCCGAACTCAAACGCTATCTAGTCGAGACGATGGAGCCGCGGCTGACGGCGATGGGCTTTGCCTGCAGCTTTCACGACAATCCCGACCCGCGCGGCGGCCCCTTTCTAGTGGGCGAGCGCCGTGAGGGGGACGACCTGCCGACCGTGCTGACCTATGGCCACGGCGACGTGATCCGCGCCCAGACCGACCAGTGGCGGGAGGGGCTGCATCCTTTCAAACTGGTCGAAGAGGGCGATAAGCTTTATGGCCGCGGCACTGCCGACAACAAGGGCCAGCACCTGATCAACATCGCCGCCATCGAAGCGGTGCTGAAAACCCGCGGCAAGCTGGGTTTCAACTGCCGCATCGTGATCGAGATGAGCGAAGAGACCGGCAGCGCGGGTCTGCCCGAGTTCTTTGCCGAACACCGCGAGGAACTGACCGCCGACGTGCTCATCGCCTCGGACGGGCCGCGGCTGCAACCCGAAGTGCCGACCATGTTCATGGGCTCGCGCGGGGGCGTGTCGTTTGATCTGATCGTCGACAAACGCGAAGGCGCGCATCACTCGGGCAACTGGGGCGGCTTGCTGGCCGATCCTGCGATGATCTTGGCGCAGGCCCTGTCGACCGTCACCGACAAGCGCGGGCAAATCCAGATCCCCGAGTGGCGGCCCGACAGCCTGACCCCCTCGGTCCGCGCCGCGTTGAAAGATCTGCCGATCGAAAGCGATGATGGCCCCGCCATCGACAGCGATTGGGGCGAAGAAGACCTGACCCCGGTCGAGCGCGCCTACGGCTGGAACAGCTTTGCCATCCTCGCGATGAAAAGCGGCGTGCCAGAAGCGCCGGTCAACGCGATCTCGGCCCATGCGACGGCCACCTGCCAATTGCGCTATGTCGTCGGCACCGATCCCGAAGACATCCTGCCCGCCCTGCGCCGGCACCTTGATAAACAGGGGTTCGAGGATGTCCGGATCGAACCGCATGACCGCGGCTTCTTCCGCCCGACGCGGCTGGATGCGGATCACCCTTGGGTCAAATTCGTAGCCGACTCTCTGACGAAAAGCGCCGGGAAAGCGCCGCATATCCTACCCAACCTCGCAGGCTCGCTGCCCAATGACAGTTTCAGCGATATCTTGGGTCTGCCCACCGTCTGGGTGCCGCATTCCTACCGCAGCTGTTCGCAGCACGCGCCGGACGAACATGTGCTGAAACCCGTATGCCGCGATGCGCTGCGGGTGATGGCGGGCGTGTTCTGGGACTTGGGCGAAGGCAATACGCCGCCGCGCGCCGCCTAAAACTGCCGGGCGGGGGCCGTGGCCCCTGCCCGCTACATTGCCGCGCGGATGCAGGCTTCGAGGGTTTCCGCCTCAAGCACGCAAGGGTTGGCGCGCATGGAGGAAGAGGCCGCCGCCTCGCGGGCCGTCTCGCCCAGATCCGCATCTTCGGGGATCCATTGGTTCAACCGCTCCAGCCCCCAATCATCCAGCATGGCGGTCAGCGCGTCGAACGTGCCTTCCTCAGGCAGGTCGAACCCGTCGGAGAGCCACATCTGCACCTCCGTGAAGCGGGCCGAGACCCCGAGCGCATCCGCGTTCGCGGCCAGAACCGGCCCCAACAGCCGCCCGCAGATCAGCCCATGCGGCGCAGCGAAACGCCCGCCGATCACACCCGCTAGCCCATGCACGGCCCCGAGGCCCGCATTGGCCAGTGCCAAACCGCCCGAGAGGCTGACATAGGCCAGCGCATCCCGCGCGTCCTGGTCCTCTCCCGCAGCCAGACGTTTAAGCGCAGCGATGCCCTGTGGGATCGCGGCACGGCATAGCGCATCGGTCAGCGGGTTGGCCTTGCTGGACAGATAGGGCTCGATCACCTGCACCAACGCGTCAAGGCCGGAGCCCAAAGTCACCCCGCGCGGCGCGCCGTCGGTGAGCGCCGGGTCGACCAAGGCCAGACGCGGCAGCATGCGGTCGTCACGCAGGCTGACTTTTCGCGCGGCCTCCGGCACGGCGATGACGGCGTTTTTGGTCACCTCGGCCCCCGTGCCTGCGGTGGTGGGGATCGCAATCATCGGCAGGGGATCAGCCTGCAAGGGCTTGCCTGCGCCCACGACTTCAAGATGCTCCATCACGTCGCATTCCGACGGGATCAGCGCCGCTGCCGCCTTGGCAAGGTCGATCACCGCGCCACCGCCCACGCCCAGCACCACATCCGCGCCGCGTCCCGCCGCCACGGCGGCGCGCACGTCGTCGACCGATGGCTCGCCGCTGCCGTGCAACTGGGTCACCTCGCAGCCCGCCGCCGCCAAATCGCGCGCCAGTTCATCGACCCAAGCGACCGAACCGCCGCGCAGCAAAAGCACCTGCCGCCCATAACCCCGCGCGGCTGAGGCCGCTTCACCCGCCACACCGCGGCCAAAGCGGATGCGTCCGGCGGTGGCGAAACCGAAAGGGGAAATCGTCTGCATCAGAACTGCAACGTCGCCTGAACAGCCCGCTGCCACGCGCCGTATTTTTCTTCGCGCGCGGCCTCGCCCATCTGGGTTTCAAACCGCCGGTCGAGCGCCCATTCTCGCGCGAAACCCTCCATATCGGGGTAGATACCCGCCCGCTGCCCGGCGAGCCACGCAGCGCCAAGTGCTGTGGTTTCCAGCACATCGGGGCGGTCCACCGAGGCGCCGATCACGTCCGAGAGGAACTGCATCGCCCAGTCACTGGCGCTCATCCCGCCGTCGACGCGCAGGGTCGCAATCTCGCCCGGCTGGCCTTGGGCGGCCCAATCGGCCTGCATCGCTTCCAAAAGGTCGCGGGTCTGGTAGCCCACGCTTTCCAGCGCCGCCCGCGCGAGTTCCGCGGGGCCGGAGTTGCGCGTGAGCCCGTAGATCGCGCCGCGGCATTCGGCGTTCCAATAGGGCGCGCCGAGGCCCACGAAAGCAGGCACCAGCACCACGTTCTGATGCGGATCGGCCTGCTCGGCCAGAGCCTGCGTCTCGCCCGCCTCGCGGATCATTTTCAGCCCGTCGCGCAGCCATTGCACCACGGCCCCGGCGACGAAGATCGAGCCTTCGAGCGCATAGGTCGGCTTACCGTCGAGTTGGTAGGCGATGGTGGTGAGCAACCGGTTGGTCGAGGTCACCGCCGTCTCGCCCGTGTTCAGAAGCGCGAAACAGCCGGTGCCATAGGTCGATTTCATCATGCCGGGCTGGAAACAGGCCTGCCCGATGGTCGCCGCCTGCTGGTCGCCCGCGACACCGAGGATCGGGATCTCGCGCCCAAAGAGGTCGGGCCGCGTGGTGCCGAAATCGGCGGCGCAGTCCTGCACCTCGGGCAGCATTTCGAGCGGCACGTCGAACATCTTGCAGATCGTCGTGCTCCAGCGGCCCTTGTGGATGTCATAGAGCATGGTCCGTGCGGCGTTGGTCGCATCGGTCACATGGCGCGCGCCGCCGGTGAGCTTCCAGATCAGATAGCTGTCGACTGTGCCGAAAAGCAGCTCGCCCGCCCGCGCCCGTTCGCGCGCGCCTTCGACATTGTCGAGGATCCATTTCAGCTTGGTGCCCGAGAAATAGGGATCGGCCAACAGGCCGGTGCGTTCGGTGATGATCTTGTCGTCGCCGCTTTCGCGCAGCGCGCGGCAGAAATCAGCGGTGCGGCGGTCTTGCCAGACGATGGCGTTATGGACGGGTTTGCCGGTTTTCGCGTCCCAGACCAGCGTCGTCTCGCGTTGGTTGGTGATGCCGATGGCCGTGATGTCGTCGGGGCGCAGACCGGCCTTTTCGATCACCGCGCGGCAGGTGCCAGCGGTCGTCGACCACAGGTCGCCCGGATCATGTTCGACCCAGCCGGAGCGGGGGAAATGCTGCGGGAATTCTTCTTGGGCCGTGGCCGTCACCGACATGTTGCCGTCAAAGATGATCGCCCGCGAGGAGGTGGTTCCCTGATCAATGGCGAGGATATGGGTCATGGCGCGGCCCCCGGATGTTGGATGAAACAAAAAAAGGGGCCGGAACGCTGCTGCGTCCCGGCCCCCGAAAGTTTGGCTTACTGCCAGGACTTGATCAACTCTTCGTAGCTGATGGTCTCGGGCTCGGGGTCTTCGTTGTCGAGCTTGGCAACGGGCGAACCTTCCTGCTCAAGCCAGTAGGAGGCTTCACGCTCCTCGTTCATTTTCGGACCCAGATCACCTTGGACGCCTGCACGCTCAAGACGTTCCATGACCTTTTCCTGCTCGGCGCAGAGGCTGTCGAGCGCTTCCTGAGGTGTTTTCGCACCGGACATCGCGTCGCCGATGTTCTGCCACCACAGCTGCGCCAGCTTGGGGTAATCCGGCACGTTCGTCCCGGTGGGCGACCATGCGGTGCGCGCGGGCGAACGGTAGAATTCCACCAGACCGCCGAGCTTCGGCGCACGTTCGGTGAAGCTGTCGTGCTGGATGGTCGACTCGCGGATGAAGGTCAGACCGGCATGGGCCTTTTCCACGTCCACGGTCTTCGAGGTCACGAACTGCGCATAGAGCCATGCGGCCTTGGCACGGTCGACGGGCGTGCTTTCCATCAGCGTCCAGCTGCCCACGTCCTGATAGCCAACCTTCTGGCCTTCTTTCCAGTAGGCGCCATGCGGGCTGGGGGCCATGCGCCACTTGGGCGTGCCATCTTCGTTCAGCACGGCCTTGGCGCTGTCGTTCACCATGTCGGCGGTGAAGGCGGTGTACCAGAACATCTGCTGTGCGATGGCACCCTGCGCAGGCACCGGACCGGCTTCGCCGAAGGTCATGCCAGCGGCTGCGGGGGGCGTGTACTTCTCAAGCCATTCGATGGATTTGGAGATCGCATAGACCGCCGCCGCATCGTTGGTGGCACCACCACGGGTCACACAGGAACCGACGGGCTGCGAGTTTTCGTTGACACGAATGCCCCATTCGTCGACCGGCAGGCCGTTGGGCTCACCCACGTCGCCGCCGCCCGCCATGGAGAGCCACGCATCGGTGTAGCGCCAGCCAAGGCTCGGGTCTTTCTTGCCGTAGTCCATGTTGCCATAGACTTCGACGCCGTCGATGGTGCGGCCGGTGAAGAATTCGGCGATGTCTTCGTAAGCGGACCAGTTGACCGGCACGCCCAGTTCATAGCCGTATTTCTCTTTGAACTCGGCCATCAACTCAGGATCGGTGAACCAGTCCTGGCGGAACCAGTAAAGGTTCGCGAACTGCTGGTCGGGCAGCTGATACAGCTCGCCATCGGGCGAGGTGGTGAAGTCGAGGCCGATGTAGTCATCGAGATCGAGACCGGGGTTGGTCACGTCTTTGCCTTCGTTCGCCATCCAGTCGGTCAGGCTGCGCGCCTGCTTGTAGCGCCAGTGGGTGCCGATCAGGTCAGAGTCGTTGATATAGGCGTCGTAGATGTTCTCGCCCGACTGCATCTGGGTTTGCAGCTTTTCAACCACGTCCCCCTCGCCGATCAGGTCGTGGGTGATGTTGATGCCGGTGATCGCGCTGAAGGCCGGGGCCAGCACATTGGCTTCATATTCGTGGGTGGTGATGGTCTCGGACACGACTTTGATGTCCATGCCTTTGAACGGCTCGGCAGCGTCGATGAAGAATTGCATCTCCGCTTCCTGCTCTTCGCGGCTCAGCGCGGAGCGTTCGATTTCCTCGTCGAGGAACTTCTTCGCGGCTTCCATATCCGCGAATGCTGGCCCGGCGAGCAGACCGAGCGTGACCGCCAAAGCGGTACTCGATTTCATGACAGATCGTTTCATTATGTCCTCCCTAGACATTTGGTCGTGTCGTATGGCGGCCCCGGTTGCCCGGGGTCCGCCGTGATAGCGCCTAGACCCAGCGAAATACAGCTGCGGCATAGGCAAGGCAGACCAGCAGCGCATAGGGCTGCGGACCCGCCTCGAAACCCAGCCAGATCAAATTGATAAAGGCCGAGCCGAGAAGCGTGATGAACAGACGGTCACCACGGGTTGTCTCAAGCCTGAGGATGCCCACACGGGGCGTCTCAGGGAATTTGATCGCGAGGATCGTGAAGGTCACGAGTAACAGCGCGATGACACCGAAGAAGATCGCGGTGGGCATGGTCCAAGCCATCCAAGACATGGGCGGTCTCCTCTCTTATACCCGCCCGAGGGCAAAGCCCTTGGCGATGTAGTTGCGGACGAAATAGATCACCAGCGCACCCGGCACGATGGTCAGCACACCCGCCGCGGCCAAGACGCCCCAGTCGAGGCCGGAAGCGGAGACGGTGCGGGTCATGGTAGCGGCGATGGGTTTGGCATCGACCGAGGTCAGCGTGCGCGACAGCAGCAGTTCCACCCATGAGAACATGAAGCAGAAGAAGGCCGCGACCCCGATGCCGCTGGCGATCAGCGGGGTGAAGATGCGGATAAAGAAACGCGGGAAGGAATAGCCGTCGAGGTAGGCCGTCTCGTCGATCTCTTTCGGCACGCCGCGCATGAAACCTTCGAGGATCCAAACCGCGAGCGGCACGTTGAACAGGCAGTGTGCCAGCGCCACGGCGATATGCGTGTCAAAGAGGTTGACCGAAGAATAGAGCTGAAAGAACGGCAGCGCGAAAACGGCGGGCGGCGACATGCGGTTCGTCAGCAGCCAGAAGAACAGGTGTTTGTCGCCCAGAAACGTGTAGCGCGAGAAGGCATAGGCCGCTGGCAGCGCCACGGCGAGCGAGATCACCGTGTTCATCACCACATAGATCAGACTGTTCACATAGCCCATGTACCAGCTCGGATCGGTGAGGATCTTGGCATAGTTCGCCAGCGTCAGGTCCCGCGGATAGAGCGAGAAGGACCCGAGGATTTCGGCGTTGGTCTTGAGGCTCATATTGATGAGCCAATAGATCGGCAGCATCAGGAACAACAGGTAGAGCGTCATCACCACCACCGAGCCTTTAGGCCGGAAGCGGCTGCGCCGGGTGCGTTTGGCAGCGGTCACGTCACCCGGAATGGGCGCGGCGCCGGGGGCTTGCACGGTTGTGTCGGTCATCACACACCATCCCTTTTGTCGAGGTTGACCATCACGGTGTAGAACACCCATGAAATCAACAGGATAACGAGGAAATACATCAGGCTGAACGCCGCTGCAGGGCCAAGGTCAAACTGGCCGATGGCCATTTTCACCAAGTCGATCGACAGGAAGGTCGTGGCATTGCCCGGCCCGCCGCCGGTCACGACGAACGGCTCTGTATAGATCATGAAGCTGTCCATGAAGCGCAGCAGAATGGCGATCATCAGCACGCCCGCCATCTTGGGCAGTTCGATGTAGCGGAACACGGCCCAACGGCTGGCTTGGTCGATCTTGGCCGCCTGATAGTAAGCGTCCGGAATGGATTGCAGACCGGCATAGGCCAAGAGCGCCACCAGAGAGGTCCAGTGCCAGACATCCATCACCACAACCGTGATCCATGCCGAGGTGATGTCTTGGGTGTAGTTATAGGTGATGCCCAGCTTGTCGAGCGTATAGCCCAAAAGACCAATGTCGACCCGACCAAAAATTTGCCAGATGGTGCCGACCACGTTCCACGGGATCAGCAGCGGCAGCGACATGAGCACCAGACAAAAGCTGGCCCAGAACCCGTTTTTCGGCATGTTGAGCGCGACGAAGATGCCGAGCGGGATCTCGATCGCCAGAATGACGCCCGAGAAGATCAACTGACGGCCAAGCGCGTCCCACATCCGGTCGCTGTCGAGCATGTCAGAGAACCACTCGAGCCCGGCCCAGAAGAACTCGTTGCGCCCGAAGGTGTCCTGTACCGAGTAGTTCACCACGGTCATCAGCGGGATCACGGCCGAGAAGGCCACGAGGATCAGCACCGGCAGGACAAGGAACCATGCCTTTTGGTTGACGGTCTTGTTCATGCGGCCTCTCCCTCTGCGCTGATGCGCCAATCGTCGTCATAGACGTTGATGCCCGCCGGATCGAAACTGATCGCGGTGTTTTCGCTCGGCACTGTCGCGCCCTCCTCGGCGATGGCGCTGACCTGCTGGCCTGCCACGTCGAGACGGATGATCTTGTGACGGCCCACATCCTCGACACGGGTCACCTTGGCCGGAAGGCCCAGACCTTCGCCATTGATCCGAACGAATTCGGGCCGGACGCCCAGTTGCGTTTTCTGGCCCTTGGGGGCGTAGGTCTTGTTCAAATTAACACTCGTGCCCGCAACCTGCGCCGCATTTCCCGCGATATGCGCGTCAAAGAGGTTCATCCCCGGCGAGCCAATGAAATAGCCCACGAAAGTATGGGCAGGCCGCTCGAAAAGCTCTTGCGGTGTGCCGATCTGCACCACGCGGCCATCATACATGACCACCACCTTGTCGGCGAAGGTCAGCGCCTCGGTCTGGTCGTGGGTCACGTAAATCATCGTGTGACCGAACTCGTGGTGCAGCGATTTGAGCTGCGTGCGCAGTTCCCACTTCATATGGGGGTCGATCACCGTGAGCGGCTCGTCGAACAAGAGCGCGTTCACGTCCTCGCGCACCATGCCGCGGCCCAGTGAAATCTTCTGTTTGGCATCCGCCGTAAGACCCCGCGCCTTGCGGTTCAGCTCATCCTCCATGCCGATCATCTTGGCGATCTGCTGGACCCGGGACGCGACATAGGAGGCATCCGCCCCGCGGTTGCGCAGCGGGAAGGCCAGATTGTCATGCACAGTCATCGTGTCGTAAACGACCGGGAACTGGAAGACCTGCGCGATGTTGCGCTCGGCTGTCGGCGCATGGGTAACGTCCACATCGTTAAACAGGATGCGCCCCTGCGAAGGCTGCAAAAGCCCCGAAATGATGTTGAGCAGAGTGGATTTGCCACAGCCCGAGGCGCCCAGAAGCGCATAGGCTTCGCCGTCGATCCAGTCGTGGTTCAATTCCTTGAGGGCGAAATCATCCTCACCGCTGGGATTGGGCAGATAGGAATGGGCGAGGTTATCAAGCGTGATCTTGGCCATTATGCCGCCTCCGCATAGGGCGCGGCCGAGACGAGCGCCCCGTTCGCGTCAAACAGGTAGATATGCGCCGGGTCCAGATAGACCGGCAGCGGCTGGCCGGGCTGCAAATGCTGGATGCCATGCACCAGACCGACCCATTTCGCACCGTGGTAATCGAGGTGGATAAAGGTCTCCGACCCCGTGATCTCAGTCACGTTCAGCACGGCGTCAAAGCCGATGGCCTCCGGCGCCTGCGCGCTCAGCGTGAGGTGGTTGGGGCGGAAACCGGCGGTATATTCGCCGTCGCGCAAGCTGGCCATCGTGGCGGGTGCCGCCATCCCACCGCCGTCGAAACGCAGCGTGTCGCCCGATTTGGTCATGCTGAGGAAGTTCATCGGCGGGTCAGAGAACACCCGCGCCGTGGTCGCATTCTCGGGCCGGCGGTAGACGCTCGGCGTCGGGCCGAATTGCGTAACGCGGCCTTCCCAGAGCGTCGCGGTATTGCCACCCAGAAGCAGCGCCTCTTCCGGCTCGGTCGTGGCATAGACAAAGATCGACCCGGCCCGTTCAAAGATACGCGGGATTTCGGCGCGAAGTTCTTCGCGCAGCTTGTAGTCGAGGTTGGCCAGCGGCTCATCCAAGAGCACCAGCCCGGCATTCTTGACCAGCGCCCGCGCCAAGGCGCAACGCTGCTGCTGGCCGCCCGAAAGCTCCAGCGGTTTGCGGTCGAGCATCGGGGTGAGCTGCATCAGCTCGGCGGTTTCGCGCACGGCGCGATCAATCTCATCCTTCGACTTGCCCACCAGCTTCATCGGAGAGGCGATGTTGTCGTAAACCGTCATCGAGGGGTAGTTGATGAACTGCTGATAGACCATTGCGACCTTGCGGTCCTGCACCCGCATGCCGGTCACGTCTTCGCCGTTCCAGATCACCTGCCCCGTGCCCGGCACATCGAGCCCCGCCATCAGCCGCATCAGGGACGTCTTGCCCGAGGATGTAGGCCCCAAAAGCACGTTCATCGTGCCTTTTTCCAAGGTCAGGTCGGTCGGGTAGATATGCGTTTGGCCGCCTACCGTCTTCGACACGTTCTTCAGGATCAAACTCACGTTCGACCTCCCCTCATTCCGCCGCAGAGGCGGCTTGTTTCGCCGCGCGCATCTGCATCCATTCATCAAGACGCGCGATCTGCGCCTCGTCCATTCGCAGGCCCAGCTTGCTGCGGCGCCAGACGACGTCCTCTGCGCTGAGGGCATATTCCTTGTTCATCAGCCAAGCGACCTCGCGCGCGGTGAGGGTGGCCCCGAAATGCTCGCCCATATCCGCCAGCGTCTTGGCCTCGCCCGCCATGGCCCGTGCATCCGTACCATAGGCGCGGATCAGCCGGGCTGCCCAGCTTTCATCCAGAAAGTCATAATCCGCTTTCAGCCGCGCGATCAACTGCGCCACGCCGTCCACCGGGAAATCACCGCCGGGCAGGGCGACGCCTGCGGTCCAATGGCCCGACAGCCCGTCGAAATGCGGCGCGATCAGCTCCAGCGCGTCTTCGGCCAGCTTGCGGTAGGTTGTGATCTTGCCGCCAAAGACATTGAGGATCGGCGCGCCGCCGGTCTTGTCGACCTTGAGCGTATAGTCCCGCGTCGCCGCCGTGGCGCTGCTCGCCCCGTCGTCATAAAGCGGACGCACCCCGGAATAGGTCCAGACGATGTCATTGCGGGTGATGTCCTGCTTGAGATAGCCGTTCACGAAGTCGATCAGGTAGTCCTGCTCTTCGGGCGTGCATTCCGGGGTGACGGATGGATCAGGATGATCGGCGTCGGTGGTGCCGATCAGGGTGAAGTCCTGTTCATAGGGGATCGTGAAGATGATCCGCCCATCGGTGCCTTGGAAGAAATAGCATTTGTCGTGATCGTAGAGCCGCTTGGTCACGATATGGCTGCCGCGCACCAGCCGCACCCCTTCGGAGGAGTTCAGCCGCGCGGTGTTGTGGATGATGTCGCCGACCCACGGACCACCCGCGTTGACCAGCATCTTGGCGTGGATCACCTCGCGCTGGCCATCCGCGCCATGCTCCACGGTGACCGCCCAGCCATCGGCGCTGCGGTCGGCAGAGACGACCTTGGTCCGGGTCATGATACGCGCGCCGCGCAGTTCGGCGTCGCGGGCGTTCAGCACCACAAGGCGGGAGTCTTCGATCCAGCAGTCGGAATACTCGAAAGCCTTCTCGAACCGATCCTCCAGCGGCGCCCCTTCGGGCGTGCCGCGCAAGGAAAGGCTGCGTGTGGCGGGCAGGATTTTACGCCCGCCGAGGTTGTCATAGAGGAACAGGCCCAGACGGATCAGCCATGCCGGGCGGCGGCCCCGCATCCACGGCATGAACAACCGCAGCAGCTTGGAAGTCGGCGTGTCGCCCTCGAACCGCATGTCGCGGTGATAGGGCAGCACGAAACGCATCGGCCAAGAGATATGCGGCATCGCCTTTAGCAGCACCTCGCGCTCGGTCAACGCATGGCGCACGAGGCCGATCTCGAAATACTCAAGGTAACGCAGCCCGCCGTGAAAAAGCTTGGTCGAGGCCGAAGATGTCGCCGAGGCCAGATCGTTCATCTCGGCCAAGGTCACGCTCAGACCCCGGCCTGCCGCGTCGCGCGCGATCCCGGCCCCGTTAATGCCACCACCGATGACGAATAAATCGACCGGGGCAGCGGCCATATGGCTATCGGGCTGTTGGTTCACGATCCGGCCCTCCCCCAGCTCAGACTGTCCAATTTGGGGCAGTGTTACGAAACGACTCTCATCTGCACAAGAATTATTTTCGGTTATGTTCGTTTCGCCAGCATAGCGAACATGTTAAACGTGTCTTGCTGCGCGATTGCTTGCGTTAGCCAAAACACTGGAGATAATGCGCCAACAGCAGGCAGGAGCGACGCCCATTTCACAGACATTCCGCCATCCCGACATCCTTGAAATCGCCCGGCGCGAAGGCAAAGTCACCGTCGATGGGCTGGCCGAACATTTCGGCGTGACCCATCAGACCATCCGCCGTGACCTTACGGAACTGGCCGACAGCGGTAAGCTTGAGCGGGTCCATGGCGGCGCGGTGCTGCCCTCGGGGGCCAGCAACATCGGCTATGCCGAGCGGCGCAATCTGCATGAAGAGGCCAAGAATCGCATCGCCCGCGCCTGCGCCGAACATATCCCCGACGGCTGTTCGGTCTTTCTAAATATCGGTACCAGTACCGAGGCGGTGGCCCGCGCCCTGCTTCACCACCGGGATTTGATGGTGGTAACGAACAACATGAACGTGGCGAATATTCTGGTCGATAACCCCGAATGCCGCATCGTGCTGACCGGCGGCGCACTGCGCCGGATGGACGGCGGTCTGGTCGGCAATCTAACGATCGAGACGATCCGCCAGTTCAAATTCGACATCGCAGTGATCGGCTGTTCGGCCATGGATGCGGATGGTGATCTGCTCGACTTCGACATCGAGGAAGTGGGCGTCAGCCAATGTATCATCGCGCAGTCGCGGAAGACTTTTTTGGTGACCGATCATTCCAAATTCAAACGCTCTGCCCCCGCGCGGATCGCCTCAGCGCGGGAGGTGGATATGTTCTTTACCGATCTGGCGCTGCCTGCGGGCCTTGCCGAAAAATGCAGCGGTTGGGAGACCGCAGTGGTCTATGCGCCGGAAGAGTGACCCCCGCCGCTAGGCGTCTGTCCATTCCCGCGCGCGGGGCTTGACCACGAGCGTCGGCTTGCAGGCTTTCAAAGCGTGGACGAAATGCTGGCTCCAGAGGTTCACGTCCGTGGCCCGCACCTGCGCCATGCAGCTTGCATGGCGGCGCTTGCGCTCTTCCAGCGGCAGGGCGAGCGCGGTCTTGAGCGCTTCGCTCATGTCTTCGATATCATAGGGGTTGACCTGAATCGCATCCGCGAGGTCTTCGGCGGCGCCGGCCATATGCGACAGGATCAGCACGCCGGGGTCTTCGGGGTCTTGCGCGGCGACATATTCTTTGGCCACAAGGTTCATCCCATCGGCGAAGGGCGTCACGATCCCGACCCGCGCCCGGCGATAGAGGCGGGCCAAAAGGTTGCGATCAAGGTTGCGATGAATATAGCGCAGCGGGGTCCAGTCGATCTCTCCATGCTCCCCGTTCACGCGGCCGACAAGCTCTTCCAGCTCGTAGCGCAACTCGCGATAGGCGGCGACTTCCTCTCGGCTGGGCGGGGCGATTTGGACCATGCTTACCCGCCGTTCGCGCTCATCCCGGGTTTCAAGATAGCGGCCAAAGGCGCGGAAGCGGTTGGGCAGACCTTTGGAGTAATCCAGCCGGTCGACGCCGATCACGATGTCACCCGCCATATCGTCGGCCAGACGGTCCTGCGCGCTGCCGCCCTGCGCGGCCTTCACAAAGGTCTCCACGTCGATGCCGATGGGGAAAGACCGCAGCGCCACCGCGCGGGAGCCGCATTTGATCGTGCCATCCATCAGGAATTCGGAATCGGTTTCGGCCCGGAACATCTCAAGACAGCGGGCCACATCGGCGCGGGTTTGCAGGCCTACGAGGTCATAATCCGCCAGCCAATGCGCCAGATTGGCCTCCCGCGGGAGGGCGCCCATATCGCCCAAGGCGGGGAAGGGAATATGCAGGAAAAACCCGATCTTGCCGGTAAAGCCCAGCTTGCGCAGCTCTGTGGCGAGGGGGAAGAAATGATAGTCGTGCACCCAGATCATATCGTCTGGCTCGGCCACCTCCATCACCTGCCGGGCGAGGCGCGCGTTGACGGCGCAATAGCCCCGCTCGAACCCGCGGTCGAGCTTGACCAGATCGCCGCGGCGGTGACAGACAGGCCAAAGCACGGAGTTCGAGAAGCCGAGGTAGAAATTCTTGTAGTCTTCGGGGGTTAGGCTAAAGCTCAGCCGGGTGTAATTGCCCTGATCGCCATATTCGCTGAGACTGTTGGCGGGGGTTTCCGTGGTTTCGGGGTGCGACCCGATCCAAATGCCGCCGATCTTGCGCAGGGTTTCATGCAGCGCATAGACCAGCCCACCGGAAGGGGCGGCCTCCGATGGAATGCGATTTGAGATTACAATTAATCTGCCAGCCATTTTATGCCTCGGGAACAATCATTTTCGGTCGCCGAGCCTGATTAGGCGGAACGCCGAGCACCACTAACGGTTTAATGGTTTAGGTCGGTAAAGGTTCCCAGCTTGAGCGCCTTTGGTCAAATCTTTTGCAGGTGCAGCATGGCCTAGAGCCGGAATTAATTTCTCAGCGCCCAAGAAAGAACCACGCGACCCCCACAGGCAGCAGCGACATGAGGATCATCGACAGAATGACCACCCGCCCGTCGCGCATCAGATAGCCCGCCGCGAAGATGGCGATCATCGCCGACGCGATGGAGCCGGAAGTGGGTACGACTTCCATGAAGGGCATGAACATCGATAGGGCCATCACCATGAACAGGGGCAGGTAAATCCACGGTCGGTGCAGGATGAAGGTCGAGCGCTCATGCAGATAGCGGTCCACGAAATCCACCGGACGGCGCAGCCATCGCACCCCCTCGCGGAGTTTCTTCGCGGCGATGTCACGGCGCATGACGAAACCGGGCAGCCAAAGGCTGTCGCGGCCAAAGATCATCTGCACCACCAGAAACAGCACCACCAAACCGATGAAAGCCGTGATCCCCGGAATGCCGCTGGCGGGTGAGGTTGAGATCAGGCTGAAGGCAAGGATGGTTGAGGCAAAAGAATGTTTGCCCAGACAATCAATGATCTCTTCCACGGTGATTTGCCGATCCGCGCCGCCGGAAAGATGCTCCATCTCATCTAGGACGCCGCTGAGGGTTGGCCGACCTGTATCGCTCATGAAATTCTGGTCCTTCTAACGTCCGGCGATAGCGCTATTCATTTTAACAATGCGTGAGCGCCGTGAAAGTTCGCCCGAATGGTCGATTCAAGTTCACGTCTTCGCGCGCAGAAAGGCCAACAGCCCCCGTTCGGCTTGGGTCATATCGTCGATATCGGGCGGGTCCGGCAAGTCTTGCGGGGTCTGGCAAAGTTCGATCACCTGCGGATGGATATAGCTGTTGCGCGCGATGCTGGGCGTATTGTGCAACCGTTCGGCGGCGGCTTCGGCCATGGCTTTGATGCTGGGCTTGTCCTCTTTCAGCGCCACGTCGAAGGCGGCGACGGACCCGGCCCAAGTGCGAAAGGTCTTGGCCGAGAAGCCTTCGGTGCCAGCGGCCTCGGCAATGTAGTCGTTCAGCGCGGTTGAGGTCAGACTGCGCGGCTGCCCCTCTTCGTCGAGCCATGTCAGCAGGTCCGCGCCGGGCAGATCGCGAATTTTCTCAAGCGCGCGCATTAGGGTGCGGTTGGCGATCTGGCGGCGAACCCGTTTGCCGCCCTTCGCCATGAAAGACGCCTGCAACTTCCCGTCGCGCAGGACCAGATGCCGCCGTTTCAGGGTCAGCGTGCCATAGGTCCGGTTGGTTTCGGCATAGACCTGATTGCCGACGCGCAGCGACAGCCGGTCGATCATCGCCACGGCGGCGGCCAGAGCGAAATCACGTTCGCCCAACTCCTCCTTAAGATCACGGCGCACGCGGCGGCGGATGCGCGGCAGGGTTTCGGCAAACTCGGGCAGGCTTGCGTATTTCTCCTGCGCCTGCGCCTCGGACCAGAGCGGATGGTAACGGTATTGCTTGCGGCCTCGCGCATCGAAGCCGGTCGCCTGAAGGTGACCGTTGTCATAGGGGCTGATCCAGACCCGCTCATAGGCCGGGGGCACCGCCAGTTTCACCAGCCGCGCCCGCTCGGCCTTGTCCTTGATGCAACGGCCATCGGGCGCGTGATAGGAAAACCCCCGCCCGCAGCGCCGCCGAGCGATGCCGGGTTTGCTGTCGGGGTAGTACCTGAGCGTCGACGGTGCGGTCATCTGGGCTTCCGATTGCGATAGGCGGGGTGGCGTCTGGGGCCTGCCCCCGTTTTGATCAACGCGGGCGCATCGGCTGGGTTCCCGCGGCGCACATCGCGCATCTCTGCGCAGTTGCAGCATAAATCCGTTGATTTCGCTGCGCTGGCGCATAGGTTTCTGGGGGAACGCCCGTGCAACGAAACGGATAGACCGGACCCTATGGATAGCACCACCCTGTCGCCCCGCAACCTGCCGCCCGTGATCCCGGTCGAGCGCCATGCGTTCTTCCTTGATCTCGACGGCACGCTCGCCCCCATTGTCGACAACCCCGAAGACGCCTGTCTGCCGGAGGCGACGCGCCATCTGCTGACCCGTCTCGTCGCAAAGACCGATGGGGCGGTGGCGGTGATCTCTGGCCGGGCCATGGCGGATGTGGACCGTATCTTGGGCGCGCTGCGCCTGCCGCTCTCGGGATCGCATGGGTTGGAGCTGCGGCTTAGCACCGCTGAAGATCACGCGCCGGAGCAGAGCGCGGGAATCCCCACCCCGGTCATCGACCGGGTCGAGGAATTCGCCGTGCTGCATGGGGTGACGTCCGAGCGCAAGCCGGGCGCGATCGCGCTGCATTACCGCAAGGCCCCGGATCAAGAAGACGCCTGTCGCGGCTTCGTCGATACGCTGGTCGGCGAAGACTCCAGCCTGCGCGGTTTGCATGGCAAGATGGTTAGCGAGGTCGCCTTGAAAGGTGTCGACAAGGGCGGCGCGGTGGCGCGGTTCATGGCCTCCCCCGCCTTTACAGACCGCCTGCCCGTGATGGTCGGCGATGACGTGACGGATGAAGACGGCTTTCGCGCGGCGCAGGCCATGGGTGGCTTTGGCATCAAGATTGGCCAAGGGCCGACCGAAGCCCAACATCGCATCGAAGACGTGGCCGGTTTTGCCGATTGGCTGGAAGAGATTTTGCGCTGATCCGGCCCGCCCGGCAGACGCAATAGGAATAGAAAAGAGGGACTTATGGATCTGGGTGTCATCGGGAATTGCGCGGTTGCGGCGCTGGTCAGCCGCGAAGGGGCGATCAACTGGTTCTGCCTGCCGCGTTTCGACGGCGATCCGGTCTTTCACAGCCTGATGGGCCATGGCGCGGGCGAAGAGGGCGACGGGGAATTTGCCGTCGAACTCGAAGATATGACCGAGAGCGAGCAGAGCTATCTGCCCAATACCGCGATCCTGCGCACCGTGTTGCGCAGCCCCAAAGGCGCGGTCGAGATTGTCGACTTCTGCCCCCGTTTCACCGCCTATGGCCGCAGCTTTCGCCCGCAGATGCTGGTGCGGCAGGTGCGGCGTATCGAAGGTTCCCCCCGTGTGCGGATGCGGCTGAAGCCGCGCTTTCAATGGGGGGAAGTGGCCCCAACCCTCACCCGTGGCTCCAATCATGTGCGCTTCGTCGGGCCAGAGCAGAACATGCGCCTGACCACCGACGCGCCGATTGATCATGTGCTCGACGGGCGGATGATCAACCTCGAAGGTGAGATGACCTTTATCCTCGGCCCCGATGAGACCCTGTCGGACAGCCCTGAGCAGATCGGCACCACCTTCCGCACCAAGACGACCTGCTATTGGCAGCGCTGGACCCAGCGTTTGGCGATCCCTTTCGAGTGGCAGGAGGCCGTCATCCGCGCCGCGATCACGTTGAAACTGTGTAGCTACGAGGCCACGGGCGGGGTGATCGCCGCGATCACCACCTCCCTGCCTGAGGCGCCGGATTCGGGGCGCAACTGGGATTACCGCTATTGCTGGGTGCGCGATGCGTTTTTCACCGTGCGCGCCCTCAACAGCCTCGCCGCGACCCGCACGTTGGAGCATTATTTCCAATGGCTGATGAATGCCGTGGCCGATGCCGAGGGCGGGCATATCCAGCCGGTGCTGGGGCTGGGGCTTGAGACGGCGCTGACCGAACGTATCTCACCCAGCCTACAGGGGTTCCGTGGGATGGGGCCGGTGCGGATCGGCAATCAGGCGCATGAGCATTTCCAGCATGACACCTATGGCAACATCATCCTCGGCGCGGCCCCGGCGTTTTTCGATCACCGGCTGCCGATGAACACCGGGCGCACCGCCTATGAGCAGTTGGAGCCGCTCGGCGAACAGGCGTGGGAGCTGCACGACCAGCCCGATGCGGGCATTTGGGAATTGCGCAGCCGCGCGCGGATTCACACCTCCTCGTCGCTGATGTGCTGGGCCGCCTGCGACCGTCTGGCCAAGATCGCGCGGCATCTGGAATTGGACGACCGCGCCACCCTCTGGGCGGAGCGGGCCGAGGTGATCCGCGACAAGATCCTCGACAACGCATGGTCCGAGGAACGCGGCGCCTTTGTCGAAAGCTTTGGCGGCAGCACCCTCGACGCAAGCGTTTTGCTGATGGGCGAGGTCGGCTTTCTGCCGCCGAAAGACCCGCGATTCATCGCCACGGTCGAACGTCTTTCCGAAGTGCTGGGCCGCGGCCCCTTCATGCTGCGTTACGAAGAAGCCGACGATTTCGGCGTGCCGGAGGTGGGCTTCAACGTCTGCGCCTTCTGGCGCATCGACGCGCTGGCACGGATTGGCCGCGAAGAGGAAGCGCGCAAACTGTTCGAAGAGTTGCTGGAGGCCCGCAACCACCTTGGTCTGATGTCCGAAGATACTGCCTTTGCCACTGGTGAGGGCTGGGGCAACTTCCCCCAGACCTACTCAATGGTCGGCATCATCAACGGTGCCATGCGCCTGTCGCGCCGGTGGGAGGCCGAGCTTTAACGCGCAAGCAACAGCCGCAGCCCCAAAAGCCCCAGCACAGCCGAGGCGGTGCGGTCGAAATAGACCTTCGCGCGCAGGTAACCTTGACTGACGGCAGGGCGGCTCATGCCGAAGGCCAATGCGGTGTAGAAGGCCAGTTCGATGATCAGGTGATTGGCGACGATCAAGAGGTTCTCGCTCAGCCGCATCCCCTCGGGGAAGATGACGACCAGCACCGCGGCGGCGAAAAGCACCGATTTGGGGTTCAGGATGTTGATCATCAGCCCCTGCCGGAACGCATGGCGGGCGGGTGTCACCGTGCTGGTCACCGGTGCCCGCGCCCCGCGCCACATGCCGTAAGCCACATAGAGCAGGTAGGCTGCGCCCACGGTTTTCACGATGGCATAGGCCCATGGGAAGGCGAGGAAGACGGCCTCCAACCCCAAGAGCGCGGCGAGTGTCCAGAACGACGCCACGAGGCCGAGACCAGCCCCCACCGCAACGCCCGCCTGCCGTCCCGAACTCAGCGCCGTTTTCAACGCGATCAGAAAGGCCGGGCCGGGGCTGAGGATCGACGCGATGAGCGCGATGTTGAAGGCGATGAGATGCGAAAGTTCCATGGCAGCGGTCCCCTGTGACTGCGTCCAGCTAGGCGCGGTGCTGACCTTTGGTCAACTGCGATGCGGGTGCCGGGGGCCGCTCTGTGCGTGATCCGCCCCGCGCCCGCTCAGAAAACGGGCACCTCAGACGAAGGACCGCACCGTGGCGATGGCCCCGTCGAGCGCCTTGCCTTCCGCATCCTGCAACGCCGCCTCGCGCAGCCGCGCGATCCAGTCCGCCGCGTCGTCACGCCCGCGGAGCAGGTCGGCGGCATCCATCACGCGGTCGAACTTGCCCAGACCCCGCGCATGGGTGTCGGAGTAGCCCTTGATCAGGCGGCGGCATTTCACCAGTTCCACGGCAAGCGCGTAGTCACTCTCCACCTCCGCAAGGCAGCGGCGCAGCCAGTCCTCCAGATGCGCGACCTCCAGCGCATGGCGATGGGTGCGCAGCCGGTAGCCCTTCAGGCCGCCGAGGAAATGCAGCATCAGGAAGGCAGGCAGCCGGTCGGTGCGCAGACGGCGGCCCTTGTCGAACCAGCGGTTCAGCCGGACCATCCACGTCTCGCTCGCCTCCACCTTGGCGCCGAGCCGCGCGGGCATGAGCCCGGCGATCTCTTCGGCGCGGGGGTGGAAATACTCGGTCAGCTGCAGCAGGTTCTCGTCACCCGCACGCATCTCTTGGCGGATGTGCGACAGACGCGGGGCGCGGGTCTTGAGGTCCGCCACGCGGATGATGTCGTCATAGGCCATGGCATTGGCGATGTATTTCGCCGCCGCCGCCGAAAGCGCCCAGTCGTGTGCGGCATCATCGCGGGCCAAAACGGTATCGAGCCGGTCGAGATAGAGCGCGCCATAGGCGCAGTCCTGAAAGTTCACTACCTTGGCGAGCCCGGCAAGCGCGAGGTCCCGCACCGGCTCGGGCAGGCGGTCGGCCCGGTCCACCAGCGCGGCCCATTCGGCCTGCAACTTCTCCGGCCCGACAAGGCTGAACGGTTTGATCTCTTCTTCGGGCGCCTGCGGGGTCTCGGGCAATTTGCCCTGTGCCGCGTCAAAGCCCGCGGCGAAGGCGCGCAGCGAGGGTTCGACCCCCTTGCCGCCGGCACGGATCGCGTTCTCGTAGGCCTCACGCGGGAACGGCAGCGCGCCTGAGCCTGCAAGCGCGCCAAAGAGCGAGGCCGAGATGACCGAACCCGCGCCGACGGCCAGCCCTTCCATATCTTCGAGCACCAGTTTCTGCGCCGCGATCTCTGCCGCCGCGCGGACCTCATCGGCGTCGGCGATGCCGTCGCCCGGCGCCATCTTCTCGCTCACCGCCAGCGCGCGGTGGGTCGAGCCGATCAGCGTCGTCCGGTCCGGCGTCACGAAGCCGCGCATCACGGCGCGGCCCACCTCCATCATCTCGGCGGCGATCAGCACGTCCACGTCGCCCGCCGCCGGGGCCAGCGCGAAGACAGGGTCGAGCGCGCCCTTGGGGGCCATTTCGACGTAGTAGATCGTGGCCCCCGTGCGCTGCGCCACGCCGGCGACCGAGGTCGCCTGACAGACATAGCCCTCGGCCCGGGCCATCGCCTCGATCCAGCCGGTGAGCACGCCACCGCCCTGCCCGCCCACGGCCATGACGGCAAGCTTGATGATCTTCTCGACCCGCGCGTCGGGGGTTTTTTGCGGCAGCACCATGTTCATGTCGCCACTCCTTCGTTGCGCAGCCGTTTCGCGTCGCGTCGGTCTTGCAACCAGCGAATGATTTGGCCGGTCTTCTCGGCCCGCCAACGCTCGAACTTCGTCGGGTTGTGCACCACGTCGGCCTGATAGAAGGACGGGCAGAGCACGGCGGTATCCGCCACTTCGCCGCAGTTGCCGCAGCCGACGCAGGTCTGGTCGATATGCGCCACCGGGTCGTCGCGCAGCGGATCGTCGAGCCGTTTCAGCGACAGCGACGGGCAGCCCGAGAGGCGGATGCAGGCGTGATCGCCAGTGCAGACATCCGCATCGACGCCAAAGCGCGGCACCTCCATGCGGCGGCCGTCCTTGATCGCCTGATTGCGCTTCGGCTTCTCGCGGCGCTGCTTGTTGAGCATGCATTCCGACGACGCCACGATCACCTTCGGCCCCTTGTAATCGGTGGTCAGCGCCTCGCGCAGCACCTCGCGCAGCTTGCCCACGTCATAGGTCCGGTCGATCTGGCGCACCCATTCCACGCCGACGCCCTTGAGCGCCTTGGAAATCGGGTTGTTCGTGCTTTTCGTGTCGTTATGCGCGCGCGACGACATCACGTCCTGCCCGCCGGTGGCGGCGGAATAGTAGTTGTCGACAATCACCGCGACGCTGTCTGACTTGTTGAACACCATGTTGCCGATCGAGGTCGACAAACCATTGTGCCAGAAGCCCCCGTCGCCCAAGATCGAGATCACCCGCTTGTCGCCCCCGCCATCAAAGGCCGCGTTGGAGGCGGGGCCAAGGCCATAGCCCATGGTCGAGCCGCCGATCTCGAAGGGCGGCAGGCAGCCGAAGAGGTGGCAGCCGATGTCGCCGGTGATCTGGTGTTTACCCAACTCCTGCTCAGCCAGTTTCATCGCGGCGAAGATCGGGCGTTCCGGGCAGCCGGTGCAAAAGCCCGGCGGGCGGATCGGCACGGTCTGCGTGAGATCCGGGATCGCGGGCGCCTCGGCGTTAGGCGCGCGCACCGCACCGGGCAGCATCTCCGGCCCGGCGATCTTGAGGAAGGCCGTCAGACCATCCAGCAGCACCTGCCCGGTGTATTCCCCGGCCATCGGCAGCACGTCCTTGCCGTGCAGCTTCACCCGGCGGTCGAGCTTGTAGAGGTAGGAGCCGAGTTGTTGCTCGATGTGGTCGGGCTGGCCTTCCTCGACCACCAGCACATGCTCCTTGCCAGCGCAGAAGTCGTCGAATTCGTCGCGCAAGAGCGGATAGGTGACGTTGAGCACGTAGAGCGGCACCTCGGTCTGGCCGTGGATGTCCGCCAGTCCCAGCCGCTGCAATGCCCGGATGACGGAATTATACATGCCGCCCTGCACCACGATGCCCAGAGGCGCCTTCTCGGGGCCGAAGAATTCGTTGAGCTTGTTGTCGCGGATGAATTTCTCAGCCGCGGGCCAGCGGTTCTCGATCTTGTCCTTCTCATGCAGGTAGGACATCGGCGGCAGCACCACGCGGTTCAAATCCGACTGCGGGTTCGCCGCCGCCTCGGCCACGGTGAGCGGGGGGCGCTGGTTGTCGCGGGTCTCGAAACTGCCCGTGACGTGGCAGGACCGGATGCGCACCATCAGCATGACCGGCGTGTTGCTGGCCTCGGACAGCTCGAACCCATCCTTCACCGCCTTGGTGATCGACGGCAGGTTCGGGCGCGGGTCGAGCATCCAGAACTGCGATTTCATGGCAAAGCCGTGGCTGCGCTCCTGCATGATCGAGGAGCCTTCGCCGTAGTCCTCCCCCACGATCACCAGCGCGCCGCCGGTCACGCCCGAGGAGCTGAGGTTGGCCAATGCGTCCGAGGCCACGTTCACCCCCACCGGCCCCTTGAAGGTCACCGCCCCCCGGATCGGGTAGTGAACGGACGCGGCCAGCATCGCCGCAGCCGCGGCCTCGGAGGCGTTGGCCTCAAAGCGCACGCCCAGCTCGCCCATCAGCTCCTCGGCGTCGGCCAGCACGTCCATCAGGTGGCTGATCGGCGCGCCTTGGTAGCCGCCGACGTAGCCCACGCCGTTCTCCAAGAGCGCCTTGGTGATCGCAAGGATGCCCTCGCCGGTGAAGACGTCGCCGTCTCCCTTGCGCAGATGTTCCACCTCTGCCTTGAACGAACGTTCGGCCATCGGACCCTCTCAGAAATCGTGTTTTCGGATGTTGCGCAGCATGGTCTGCAAGGTGGCCACGAAGGCCGCCTTCTCCTCGGGGCCGATGCCCTTGAACATCGCCTCATAAGCCTGCGCCATATGCGGCCAGAGCCGCGAATAGGCCTCGCGCCCCTGATCGGTAAGGTAGACCCGCGTGGCGCGGCTGTCGTTGGCGTCGGTCTCGCGCCGGACCAGCCCGTCGCGCACCAGCGCGTCGAGCGCGCGGCTCAGCGTGGATTGCTGCACCACCGCGTAAACCGCCAACTCGCGGATCAGGATGCCGTCGGTCACCGACAGCACCGCGAGCGAGCGCATCTGTGGCGTGGTCAGGCCGAGTGCCGCCATTTCTGCTGACAGGGCGGCGTTGTACCGCCCCATGATCCGGTTCATCAGATAGGGCGCGAAATTATCGAGCCCCATCCGATCCAGCGGCGCGTTCTCGGCCTTGGAAGGTGGTGTATCTGTCACCGATCAGCCCTTCGGCACCAGTGCCAGCGCCCGAATGGGGCTGCCGGTGCCGTTCTTGATCTTCAACGGCGCGGCGATCAGGATCGCCCCCTTCGGCGGCAGTTTGTCGAGGTTGGCCAGTGACGCCAGACCAAAACAGTTGTTCTTATGCAGCAGGTTATGCGCCGGATAGGGCGGCTCCATCCCGCCCGCTTGCCCCGCATCGGTGCCGATGCACTGCGTACCCCAGCCGACGATCTTCTTCTCCATCAGGTACTGAATCGCATCCGGGGTCGGCCCGGGGCTGTGCGGCCCGGTCTCATCGGCGTTAAGAAACCGCGCCTCGTCATCGACGCGCGCGTCCCAATCAGTGCGCATGACGACCCATTCGCCTTCGCCGATCTCGCCATACTCGGCTTCCCATTCCTTGATGCCCTTGGCATCGAGCAGGAAATCCGGGTCTTCCTGCGCCTGCTGCGAACAATCGATCACATTGACCGGGGCGACCAGACGCTGCACGTCGAGCGTATCGGTGAAGCCGTCGTCGTAATCCTTGCCGGTGATCCAATGATGCGGCGCGTCGAAATGCGTGCCCGAATGCTCGCCCAGCACCATCCAGTTCCAGGCAAAGAAGGGGCCGTCTTCGTCATATTCGCTAATCTTGTGAATCTCGACCTTCGGCGTCGGCTTGGCGAAATCGGCAGGCAGTTGCAGGATCGGCGTATCCGGCCCCAAAACGCCCGAGCAATCGACGACCTCGACCCCGCCCGAAGCCAGCATCACGCCGAAATCACGCATTAAATCCGTAGCACTCATTTCAATTAATCTCCCTCAAATGGCGCACCCACTCCCGATGCGTTGTCCCTGCAAAGATGCTAGTCACATTTATATGCGTTTGCAATTATCTTCTTCGAAAGGCTTGCCACGAACGCAAAAGGCCCGCCGCAAATGCGACGGGCCTGCCCAGCCGGGGAGTGGTGGCTGAGGAAATTAGGCGGCGTATTTGGCGACCGCCCCGCCCTGCTGGCTCCAATCGGCATACCATGTGCGGAAAAGCTTATACTGCGCCTCGGCATAGCCGCGCTGGCTGTCGGTCAGCGCGTCGGTCTCATTAAAATGCAAGGCATATTCCGCATGGCCTTCGAGCACCATCAGATGCTTATAATAAAGCACGAGGTCCGGCCCCTCATCGAAGGAGGACAAAACACCAAGGGCTGCATCAAGCTCCTGCGCGCGCTGACGCGCTTCGGCATCGCCCGCTGCCGCAGCTTGGCTGAGGGCAACCAGATGCAACACTTCGCGCGGCAGCACATTGCCGATCCCGGTGATCGCACCGGTGGCGCCGCAATTGACGAAACCGTGGAAGACGGTGGTATCCACACCGATCATCAGCGTGACCTCATCATCCCGGCTGGTGATATTCTCCGCCGCATAGCGCAGATCATCCGCGCCGCCGAACTCCTTGAAACCAACAAGGTTGGAATGTTCGGCCCGCAGCGCAAAGAACAGATCGGCCCGGGTGGCAAAACCGTAATAGGGGCTGTTGTAGATCACGGCAGGAAGCTCAGGCGCCGCCGAGAGAACCTTTTTGAAGTGATCCTTCTGCGCGGCGACCGATGTGCCGCGCGACAGGATGCGGGGGATCAACATCAGCCCCTTGGCGCCGACCTTTTGCGCATGCGCCGCATGTTCGGCGGCCAGCTTCGTATTCACGGCCCCCGTGCCCACAACCACCGGCACGCCCGCCTCAACCAGGCGTCCGACGCCGTCCATCCGCTCTGCATCGGTCAACAGCGGCCAATCGCCCATGGACCCGCAGTAAACCACCGCGCTCATCCCATCGGCGATGAGCTTTTTGCCCATACGCACCAAAGCGTCGAAGTCAGGTTTCCGGTCTTCGGTGCAGGGGGTCATCAGGGCCGGGATGCAGCCGGAAAAAATCGAAGGGGTCATATATCTCTCCATCATAGAAACCGGCCGCGATACCGCCGGGCTTGGCTGCATCTTAGCTATTGTATTTTATTTGTCGACATAAAATCTGCACAGCTCCTATGACCGGCCGATAAAGGTGCATCTACCTATAGTTAAAGGTCGATATGCTGCCGCCGGTCTCGTGAAATCAGCGCCTGAATCTGCCGCACGATCTGATCCGCATGGGTCGCGGCCAGGGAATCCGCCAAGGCAATGTCGCGCGCCTCGATGGCCGCAATCAGATCCTCATGCTCTTGCACATACTCACTGGGAAGCTGATCATCGAAGGACTGGTAATACATCCGCAGCAACCGGCGCCCCTCATCCAACAGCCGCAGGCAAAGCGATTCGTAATAAGGGTTGCGCCCCGCCCGGGCGATCTCGGCATGGAACTCCCGGTTCGTGGCGATCATCGACAGCGCGTCCTGCGCCGACACGGCCTTGGCGAACTCCACCTGCCGCGCGCGAATATTGGCCATATCCGCCGGCGTATGAAACTGCGCCGCAAGACGCGTGGTGACACGGTACATCAGTGTCATCGCGTCAAAGAAGGTGTGCAGGTTCATGAAATCGATATTCGACACCACGGTCGACCGGTTGGGCAACGTGGTCACCAACCCCTCGCTCGCCAACCGCACCAAAGCCTCGCGGATCGGCGTACGCGACATCGACAGCCGCTCGGAAAGTCGAATCTCGTCAATCGGACTACCCGGCAAGAGGGTCAGATCGAGTATCTCATCGCGCAGGATGGAATAGACAAATTGCGCCCCGGACCCGCGCTTGCGTTCCGCCGTTTTAGGTTTGCTGGTCATGCGGGGATGCCGCCCTTTCGATGTTCATGGCTCCCCCTCGATAAAGCAACAAATCCCCCGCCCTACAATAGCGCTATCACCCCCAAAGCGCGCCACCCCCCTCATTTCATCCTTTCTCAAATACCTTCCGCACTCTCCCCAAGCGCCACCCCGCGCCAACCGCCCACCCAACCGCCGCAACAAATCGCCCAAAAATCAGGCATCGCCGCCGATATATCAGGCACTATTCCCGCCAGAATACTGACCCAAAAAGGCTTTTCCAAAAACCGCAATCCCCGGATTGACAGCGCGAAAGTTGCAACCGCATACTCGACCAATCTGATATTGGTTCAAGAAAGCGGTCCATTGCCCAGCCCCGACACCGGTCCCGACAAGGTTTTGCTCGAAGTGCGCGACTTCAGCCTGCGCTTTCGCGGCGCGCCGAGCGACCAGATCAACCATGTGAATTTTACGGTCCACCCGGGCAAGACGCTTTGCGTTGTCGGGGAAAGCGGTTGCGGGAAAAGCGTGACCTCGCTGGCGATGATGGGGCTGCTGCCAGCCGGTGCGGCGACGATCCGTTCGGGCGAGATGGTTTTCGAAGGCCAGAAGCTCGACCTTGCCGACCACACCGCCATGCGCAAGCTGCGCGGCAGTCGGATGACGATGATTTTCCAAGAGCCGATGACCTCGCTCAACCCCGCCTTCCGCATTGGCGACCAGATCACCGAAGCCGTGCTCGCCCATAGTGACGCCAGCAAGTCCGAGGCCGAGGACAAAGCGCTGGCGATCCTCAAGCGGGTCGGCATTCCGGCGGCGGAAAAGCGGATGCGCGACTACCCGCATCAACTCTCCGGCGGCATGCGCCAGCGGGTGATGATCGCCATGGCCTTGGTCAACGACCCCGCGCTCTTGATCGCGGATGAGCCGACGACCGCCCTCGACGTGACCATTCAGGCGCAGATCCTCGAATTGATCCGCGACCTTCAGGCCGAGACCGAAATGGGCACGATCATGATCACCCATGACCTTGGCGTGGTGGCCGAAATCGCGGATACCGTGGCCGTCATGTACGCGGGCACGATCGTCGAAACCGGCCCTGCGGAACGCATCTTTAACGACCCACAGCATCCCTACACGATCGGCCTCATGTCCTCGATCCCGCAGCTCAGCGGTCCGCGCGGACGCTTGGCGACCGTGCCGGGAATGGTGCCGACCACGCAGAACATGCCCGAAGGTTGCCGTTTTGCCACCCGCTGCCCCTTCGCCCAGCCCATCTGCGCACAGGAGCCGCCGCTTTCGCCGCTGGAGGGGGGCCATGCCGTGGCCTGTCATTTCGCCCCGCTGGAGACACATCTGGAGCAGAGCGCATGAGTGACACGATCCTGACAGCGCGCGGGCTGAAGAAACATTTCAAAACCTCAGGCGGCGGATTGGCCAAAGGGGCTACGGTCAAGGCGGTCGATGACGTTTCCTTTGACGTGCGCCGGGGCGAGACCTTTGCCATCGTCGGCGAATCCGGTTGCGGCAAATCGACCCTTGCGCGGCTGCTGATGCGCTTGCTGACGCCGACCGAGGGCGATGTGCAGTTCGACGGCGCGGATGTGCGCAGCCTTTCGGGGCGCGATCTGACCGCCCTGCGCCGGGACATGCAGTTCATCTTTCAAGACCCCTTTTCATCGCTCAACCCGCGTATGAGCGTCGGCAAGCTGGTCGGTGAGCCGCTTGAGACCCATTTCCCCAAGATGTCAGCGACCGAGCGGCGCGGCAAAGTGGCCGAACTGCTGGCCAAGGTCGGGCTGCGCCCCGAACATGCCGAACGCTACCCGCATGAATTCTCAGGCGGTCAACGTCAGCGGATCGGGATCGCGCGGGCGCTGGCCTCGGCCCCGAAACTGGTGATCGGGGATGAGCCGGTCTCGGCCCTCGACGTTTCGGTGCAGGCGCAGGTGATCAACCTGCTTGGCGATCTGCGCGATGAATTGGGGCTCACATTGGTCATTATCGCCCACGACCTCGCCGTGATCCGCCATATGAGCGACCGCGTGGCGGTGATGTATCTGGGGCAAATCGTCGAACAGGGCGATGTCGACACGGTCTATAACCATCCGCGCCACCCCTATACCCGCGCGCTCTTGTCGGCCATTCCGGTGGCCGCCCATGGCGCGCGCACGCCGCAGACCGCACTTGAGGGCGAGATGCCCAGCCCGGCAAACCCGCCCGCAGGCTGCCGCTTCCACACCCGCTGCCCCTTCGCCAAAGAACGCTGCGCGAGCGAGCCGCCCTCATTGCGCGAGACCCGCGCGGGCGAAGGCCATGTCGCCGCCTGCCATTACTTCGAAGAGATCGCCGCCGCCACGCCGGACCTCGGCCTTGCCGATGCGCCCGAGCGCGCCCCCGGGGCCGCCGCGCGCTTTGCGCTCTACCAAGACGCCATGCGGGACCGGACCACGCTCCGCCCCCGCCAAAACCAAGAATAACAGGCTGAACCAGACTCATTGAAACGACAGGAGAATTCGACATGACACTGACCAAAATGACACTTGCCGCTGCATTGCTGGGGGCCACGACCCTCGGCGCGCAGGCGGCTGACCTGCGCATCGCGCTGCAATCCGATGCCGATGTGCTGGACCCCGACCAGTCGCGCACCTTCGTGGGCCGCATCGTCTATGCCTCGCTCTGCGACAAGCTGGTGGACATCACGCCGGACCTCGAAATCATCCCGCAGCTGGCGACCGAATGGTCCTTTTCCGAAGATGGCAAACAGCTGACCATGAAACTGCGCGACGATGCGGTCTTCCATGACGGCACGCCCTTTGATGCCGAGGCCGTGGCCGCCAACATCGACCGCAGCCAGAACATGGAAACTTCGCGCCGCAAGTCCGAACTTTCCTCCATCACCGGCGTCGAAGTGCTGGGCAGCCATGAGATCCGCTTTGACCTGGCCGATGCCGATGCCACGCTGATGGCGCAATTCGCCGACCGCGCAGGCATGATGGTCTCCTCCACCGCTGCTGAGGCCGCGGGCGATGAATTTGGCCTGAACCCGGTCTGCTCCGGCCCCTACCAGTTCAAAGAGCGTGTGGCCCAAGACCGCATCGTGCTTGAGAAATTTGCCGACTATTACGACGCTGAGGAATACCACTTCGACACCGTCACCTATCTGCCGATCCCCGACACCACCGTGCGTCTGGCGAACCTGCAATCGGGTGACATCGACATGCTGGAGCGTCTGGCCGCGACCGACCTCGCGCAGGCCGAAGGTGACGACAGCATCAATGTCGAAAGCGCCGTGTCGCTCGGCTATCAGGGCATCACGATCAACGTGGCCAATGGCGAAAAGGGTGACAACCCTTGGGGCAACGACAAACGTCTGCGTCAGGCGCTGAGCTATGCGATCGACCGCGAAGCGATCAATCAGGTCGTCTTTAACGGCGCCTTCGCCGCGGGCAACCAGCCCTTCCCGCCAAACTCGCCTTGGTACAGCACCGACTATCCCGTGCCTGAGCGTGATGTGGAAAAGGCCAAGGAACTGCTGGCCGAAGCGGGCTTTGCCGATGGCATCGACCTTGAGGTGCAGGTGCCCAACACCACGATCCCGCTGCAACTGATGCAGGTCGTGCAGTCCATGGCAGCCGAGGCGGGGATCAACATCTCGATCACCTCCAAGGAATTCGCAACGCTGCTGGCCGACCAGTCGGCGGGCGACTATCAGGCGAGCCAGATCGGCTGGTCGGGCCGTGTGGACCCCGATGGCAACATCCACCAGTTCATGACCACCGAAGGCGGGATCAACGATTCCAAATACTCCAACCCCGAAGTGGATGAGCTGCTCGACAAGGCGCGCAAGTCCAACGACCAAGACCTGCGCCGCGAGAGCTATACCGCAGCCCGCGCCATCCTGAACGAAGAGATGCCGATCGTGTACCTCTACCACCAGACATGGATCTGGGCGCTGGATTCCGACATCACCGGTTTCACCCCCTATCCTGACGGCATGATCCGCCTTGCGGGCATGAAAAAAGAAGAAGGCTAACCCTTCTGCATCCGCACCGCCGGGCCGGTCCCGGCGGTGCCCCTCCCCTGAGCGAGACGTTTCAAAATGCTGTCCTTCATCCTGCGCCGTCTGGTGATCGCGATCCCGACGATCATCCTGATCTCGGTCTTTGTCTTCACCTTGCAAAAGCTGCTGCCGGGCGACCCGGTGCTGGCCATGGCCGGCGAAGAACGCGACCCGCAGGTGCTGGAGTTCCTGCGCGAGAAATACCGCCTGAACGATCCTATTCCGGTGCAATATTTCACTTGGATCGGCAACGCGCTGACCGGTGACTTGGGCATTTCGCTGCGCACCAACCAGCCGGTGCTGGAACTCATCGGAGAGAAACTGCCCGTGACCATCCAACTGGCCACGATGGCAATGATTTTTGCCCTGTTGATCGGCGTGCCTGCGGGCATCTTCTCTGCCGTCAAGAAGGGCACCGTGACCGACTATGTGGCAAATGTGGTGGCGCTTTCGGGCCTGTCGATCCCGAACTTCTGGCTGGGCATCATGCTGATCCTGCTGGTCTCGGTGAAATGGAAACTGCTGCCCGCCTCGGGCTATGTGCCGCTGAGCGAAGACCCCATCCGCTCCATCACCGTGATGATCATGCCCGCCTTCGTGCTGGGCACGGCGCTGGCCGCGACGCTGATGCGCCACACCCGGTCGGCCATGCTGAGCGTGCTGAGCAGTGACTACGTCCGCACCGCCCGCGCCAAGGGTCTGGTCGAGCGGCGGGTGATCCTGAAACACGCCTTCCGCAACGCGCTGACGCCGATCGTCACCCTGACCGCCCTGCTCTTTGGTGAGCTGATCGCGGGCGCGGTGCTGACCGAACAGATTTTCACCATCCCCGGCTTTGGCAAGCTGGTGGTCGATGCCGTGTTCAACCGCGATTACGCCGTGGTCCAAGGCATCGTCCTCGTCACCGCCGTCGGCTTCATCTTCATGAACCTGCTCGCCGATGTCGCCTATGTGCTGCTGAACCCCCGCCTGAGGAAGCAATAATGGCTCAACCTGCCACACCCATCACCATCGACGCCGAAAGCGCCGCCGATCCGGTCCTCTCCGCCCGCCCGGAAAACCGGGTTTGGAAGAAGTTCCGCACCCATCGCAGCGCCATGCTGGGCGGCGTGCTCGTGGTCTTCTTCTGCGCCATCGCGCTTTTGGCCCCATTGCTGCCGATCCCTGACCCCGCCGCCACCGATTGGGGCGCAGTGCGCAAGGGGCCTTCGGCAGCCCATTGGATGGGCACCGATGAGTTGGGCCGCGATGTGCTGAGCCGTTTGGTCTGGGGCGCGCAGGCCTCCCTGCTGGCCGGGGTCGTCTCGGTCGCCATCGCGCTTGGGCTTGGCGTGCCTTTGGGCATCGTTGCAGGGTACTTCGGAGGTTGGACCGATGCGGTGATCTCGCGTTGCACCGAGGCGCTTCTGGCCGCGCCCTTCCTGATCCTCGCCATCGCGCTTGCGGCCTTCCTCGGGCCGAGCCTGACCAACGCGATGATCGCCATCGGCATCTCGGCCACGCCGATCTTTATCCGCCTCACCCGTGGTCAGGTGCTGAGCGTCGCCGCCGAGGATTACGTCGAAAGCGCCCGCGCCATTGGTCTGAGCACGCCGCGCATCCTGCGCCGCTATATCTTCCCCAACGTGCTGCCGCCCGTGTTGGTACAGGCCACGCTGACCGTTGCCACTGCCATCATCGCCGAGGCGTCGCTCTCCTTCCTTGGCCTTGGCCAGCAGCCGCCCGCGCCCTCTTGGGGGTCAATGCTGAACACGGCGAAGAACTTCCTCAATCAGGCGCCTTGGATGGCGCTCTGGCCCGGCATCGCGATCTTCATGGTCGTGCTTGGCTTCAACCTTCTGGGCGACGGGCTGCGCGACGCGCTCGACCCACGCGAACACTGACCGGAGACGACATGACCCCCTTCACCACCCGCCCCGAGATCCGCGGCTCCTTTGGTGTCACCACTTCGACCCATTGGATCGCCTCGACCGTGGGGTTCGGCATCCTTGAAAAAGGCGGCAACGCCTTTGACGCCGCTGTCGCCGCGGGCTTTGTCCTGCAAGTGGTCGAGCCGCATTTGAACGGCCCGGCGGGCGACCTGCCGATCATCTTTCACGACGCGGCAAAACAGGCGACCAAGGTTGTCTGCGCTCAAGGGGTCAGCCCCGCCGCCGCCAAGCTGGAGCATTTCGAGGCTCTGGGTCTCAAGCTGATCCCCGGTTCGGGTCTTCTCTCCACCGTGGTGCCCGGTGCCTTTGACGGCTGGATGCTGATGCTGCGGGACCATGGCACGATGGGTCTGCGCGAGGTGATGCAACCGGCGATCGACTATGCCCGCGACGGGCATCCGGTGCTGCCGCGCGTTTCGAACACCATCAAGGGGCTGGCCGAATATTTCGCCGCCGAATGGCCCAGCTCCGCCGCCGTCTGGACGCCCGGCGGCGCGGCGCCTGAGCCGAACGCCAACTTCAAGAACCCCGATCTGGCTGCGACCTATGAGCGCTTGGTCAGCGAGGCCGAAGCCACAGGCGATGACCGCAGCGCGCAGATCGAAGCGGCGCGCAAAATCTGGTCTGAAGGTTTCGTGGCCGATGCGATTTTCGACTACCTCGAAGACGCCTGCGTGCATGACGTGTCCGAGCAAAAGAACAGCGCCCTTCTGGCGCGCGAGGACATGGCCAAATGGCAGGCCAGCTATGAAGACACGCTGACCTACGAATACCACGGCTGGACGGTGCATAAGACGCACGCATGGTCGCAAGGGCCGGTGTTCTTGCAGACCCTCGCGATCCTCAAACATTTCGATCTTGCCGCGATGGACCCGATGGGCGCCTCCTTTACCCATACGGTGATTGAGGCGATAAAACTCGCCTATGCCGACCGCGAGGCCTATTACGGCGACCCCGAGCAGAGCATCATCCCGATGGAAGAGCTGCTTTCCGACGCCTATAACGCGGAACGCGCGAAGCTGGTGAATGGCAAGGCATCGCTTGAACAGCGCCCCGGCGTGATCGCGGGGCTGGAGCATCTGGCCGAGCGCTATATCGAACGCGCGGCCCGTGATTTCGGCGTTCAGAACGCCGCCCCTCAAGAGCCGACGATGGCGCATCTGACCGAGAAACGCGGCGATACCGTGCATCTCGACGTGATCGACCGCTGGGGCAATATGGTCTCGGGCACGCCCTCGGGCGGATGGTTGCAGAGCAATCCGGTCGTGCCGGGCTTGGGCTTTCCGCTGAACTCGCGCGCGCAGATGTTCTGGCTTGAGCGGGGCCTGCCCACCTCCCTCGCCCCCGGACGGCGTCCGCGCACCACGCTGACCCCCTCTTTCGCCGAACATGCCGATGGGCGGCAGTTGGTTTTTGGCACGCCGGGCGGCGACCAGCAGGACCAATGGCAGCTGATCTGGTTCCTGCGTTTCGTGCACCACGGCCTCGACCTGCAAGAGGGGATGGACGCGCCGCTGTTCCACACGCTGCACTTCCAAAGCAGTTTCTTCCCCCGCCAAGCCCTGCCCGGCGAGATGATGATCGAACCCAATGTCGGCCCCGCGGTGATCGACGCGCTGCGCGCCCGGGGGCATATCGTTACCGTGGCCGAGCCGTGGTCGGTGGGCCGAATGACCGCCGCGCTGCGCAACCCCGATGGCAGCCTTCACGCCGCCGCGACCCCCCGCCTGATGCAGGCCTATGCCGTAGGACGCTGACCCATGACCTATTCCATCATCGCCCGTGCCCCCGACAGCCAAGAGATTGGCATCGCCGTGGCCAGCCGCTTTTTCGCCTGCGGTGCCGCCGTGCCCTACATCGGGCGGCGCGTCGCCGTGGCCACGCAGGCTTTCGTCAACCCGCTCTGGGGGACCGAAGGCCGGCGCATGTTGGAAAGCGGCGACCCCGCCGAAGCACTGCTGAAGGAATTCGCCGCCCGCGATGCGGGGCGCGACATCCGCCAGTGCCACATGCTCGATGCCCAAGGGAACTTCGCCGCACATACCGGTGCGAGCTGTGTCGATTGGGCCGGGCACCGTGTGGGGACCATTCATTCCGTCGCGGGCAATATGCTGACCGGGCCGGAGGTGGTGGAGGCCACGTTCGAGACCTACGCCGCGCGCCATGATCTGCCGATGGCCGAACGTCTGCTCGCCGCCATGCGCGCGGGCGAAGAGGCGGGCGGCGACATGCGCGGGCGGCAAGCCGCGGGGTTGGTGATCCACCGCGGGCAGAACCATGCCTATCTCGACCTGCGCGTCGATGACCACGGCGACCCGCTGAGCGAGCTTGACCGGCTGCTCGACGTCGCCGGAGAGCGCTATCTCCATGTGGCCGAAGCGATGCCGAGCCTCGACAATTTCTCGGGCACCTCGGACCGCGCGCCGATTGATGCGGCGATCACCCGCGCCGAAGAGGCCCGCAAGGCGGCGGGCAAGCCCAGCCGGTCGCTGGCGAAAGATTTAGAGACAAAGAAAGATTAACCATATGAACGCGCTCGATTTCAGCCAGCTTCTGCCCCTTCTCGCCATTGCGGTTTCCGCCGGGGTCTTTGGCGGCATCCTTGCGGGGCTGCTTGGTGTGGGCGGCGGCATCGTCATCGTGCCCGCGCTTTATCTTGCGCTGTCGACGGCGGGGATGGACCCGGCGATCACCATGCAGGTGGCGGTGGGCACCTCGCTTGCGACAATCGTCTTTACCTCGCTGTCCTCGGGCTATGGTCACTTCAAACGCGGCGCGATTGATATGGACCTTTTGAAACTCTGGGCGCCGTCACTGCTGATCGGCGTCGTAATCGGCGCGCTTCTGGGGGGCTATGTCTCGGGGCTGATCCTTGTGGGCGTCTTTGCCACCGTGGCCGCACTCGTCGCGCTCGACATGATCTTTCGCAAAACCAAGGACGACCCCACGCCGCGCGGCTTTGCCAAGCCGATCTGGGCGATCTTGGGAGTCGTCACCGGCGGGCTGTCGGCGATGATGGGCATCGGGGGCGGCACCATCGGCGTGCCGTTGTTGAACTTTCTGGGCTATGACATCCGCCGCGCGGTGGGCACCTCTGCCGCGATTGGTTTCATCATCGGGCTGCCGGGTGCGGTGGTCTATGCGCTCACCGGCCTCGGGGCCGAGGGGCTGCCGCCCTTCTCGCTCGGCTATGTGAACCTTGCGGCGGCGGCCATCATCATTCCGCTCACTTCCAGCTTTGCCCATGTGGGTGTGAAACTGGCCCATAGCATCCCGCGCCGGGCGCTTCGGTTTGCCTTTGGAATTTTCCTGATGGTAACCTCTCTGCGTATGTTCATTGATTTATTTGAAGCGTTTTCCATCTCATGACACAGCCCCCACAGTCCGCCCCAAGTGAAGATGAATTGGCCGAGCGGCTGCGCGGAGCGATCCGCCAAGGGGACATCCTGAACGACGGGCGGATGCCGCCCGAACGGGCGCTGGCCGAGCATTTCGGCGTGAGCCGGGCGCGGCTGCGGCTGGCGCTTGGCCTGTTGCAAGAGGACGGCACGATTTACCGCCGCCACGGCCAAGGCACGTTCGCCACGCCGCCGCCCGCGACCAATGCCGACAGCCTGCGCCACCTTGCACGACAGGTCACGCCAAGCGACGTCATGGAAGTGCGGCTAGAGGTCGAGCCTGCCCTTGCCGCCCTCGCCGCCGACCGCGCACGCCCGCAAGAGATCGAGCGGTTGAATCAGTTGATGCGCGCCACGCTCAACCTCAGCGACCCGGACGCCTATGAGGCGGCGGATGACATGTTCCACTACAAGATTGCTGAGATGGCGCGGAATCCGTTGTTCCTTACGGTCTATGAATCCATCCGCGCGGTGCGCCGCGAAGTGGGATGGACTTCACGCCGCCGGACCTATCACGCCCCCGAAACGCTACAGGTTCTGGGCGAGCAGCACATGACCCTGAACGACGCCGTCGCCCGGCGCGATACGCTCGGCGCTGCCGCCGCGATGGAGCAGCATTTGCTGACCGTTTCCAAAACCCTGCTGCGCGACCGGGTGCGCAAGATCGAACTCGATCTCTGAAGCCCCCGTTTCGATAGGTTAAATGACGTTTGGACATCCCGCTCCTTCTTGCGGGGCGTGTTACAGCTTTGTGACAAAATTGTCTGCCGACGCACCGGAACAGCTTGCAAACGAAACTGTTCGATGTTCGTATCTGCGCATTATTGTATTTCGCGCCAGATGCGCGGATTCCCAGGGAGGAGAACGCAATGTCTCATAAATACCTATTCGCCGCAGGTCTCACCGCGGCCTTCACACTGACGGGCAGCCTTGCCTTCGCACAAGAAGACTGCGAGCGCGGCGCGTTGGACAAGATGTTCTGCGACGCCGATGGCGATCTGGTCGCCGATGCGCCGACCGATCCCGATATGCTGAAAGACCCGTCGACGCTGGTTTTCGCCTACACCCCCGTCGAAGACCCGGCGATCTACGAGGACATCTGGACCCCCTTCATTGACCATCTCGAAGAGGTAACCGGCAAGGATGTGCAGTTCTTCGCTGTGCAGTCGAACTCCGCCGAGGTTGAGGCGATGCGCTCGGGCCGTCTGCACATTGCGGGCTTTTCCACCGGGCCCACCCCTTTCGCGGTGAACCTCGCAGGCGTCGAGCCCTTCGCCATCATGGGCGCCGAGGACGGCCAGTTCGGCTACAAGCTGCAGGTCTACACACAGGCCGACAGCGACATCAAAGAGATGAAGGATCTGGCCGGCAAGCGCATCGCGCATACCTCGCCGACCTCCAACTCCGGCAACCAAGCGCCGCGCGCGCTCTTCCCCGATCTGGGCGTCGTGCCGGATCAGGATTACGAAGTGACCTATTCGGGCAGCCACGACCAATCCATGCTGGGCGTCGTCGCGGGCGACTATGACGCGGCCCCGGTGGCCTCCGAAGTGGTCGACCGCATGGCCGAGCGCGGTCTCTATGACCCCGAGGACGTACGCATCGTCTGGGAAAGCGATCCCTTCCCGACAACCTCCTACGGTGTCGCGCATGACCTCGCGCCTGAGCTGAAGGAAAAGATCAAGGAAGCCTTCTTCTCCTTCGACTTCGAGGGCACCGCACTGGGTGAGGAATTCGCTGGCGTGAGCAAGTTCGTCCCGATCACCTACAAGGACCAGTGGGCGGTGATCCGTCAGATCCAGAAGGCGAACGGCGTCGAGTACACGCCGCAGGGCCTCGCGGCTGAATAATCGTTCAACACCGGGGGCCGACCAAGCGGTCGGCCCCACGTTTAAGGTACATTAAATGCTGAAAATCTCCGACCTCGTGAAACGCTATGGCAGCGGTGATCCGGTGCTGAAGAACCTCGACCTGACGATCGAGGGCGAAAGCGTCGTTTCGATCATCGGTTCCTCCGGCGCGGGCAAATCGACGCTGCTGCGCTGCATCAACCGACTGGTGGAGCCGACCTCGGGGTCGATCATGCTCAACGGCACCGAACTGACCAACCTGCGCGGGCGCAACCTGCGCGCCGCGCGGCGCAAGATCGGCATGGTGTTTCAGGGCTTTAACCTCGTCGACCGCCTCACGGTGATGGAGAACGTCCAGTCCGGTCGCTTGGGCTACATCTCGACATGGTCCGCCGTGACCCGCCGCTATGCCAAGGCCGACATCCGCCGCGCCTATGAGCTGATGGAGCGTGTCGGCATCGCGCAATATGCCAACACCCGCGCTGATCAACTTTCGGGCGGTGAACGCCAGCGCGTCGGTGTGGTCCGCGCGCTGATGCAAGACCCAGACATCCTGCTGGCGGACGAGCCGACCGCCTCGCTCGACCCCAAAACGTCAGAGCAGATCATGGGCCTGCTGCGCGACCTCGCCGGTGAGCTGAAACTGCCGGTGCTGATCAACATTCACAACGTGACCGAGGCCAAGGAATACACCGACCGCATCGTCGGCATGCGCTATGGCCGGATCATCTTCGATGACGAGCCCGCCAAGCTCGACCAAGCCGCGATGGACCAGATCTACGCCGGCAGCCCCCATGCCGACCGCGCCAAAGATGGGGCCGCGGCATGAGCGCGCCACGGGACAGTTGGAAAAAACCACCCTTCATCGCCAACCCGGTGCTGCGGTGGGCGGTGATCTTGGGCGCGGTGGCCTATTTCGGTTGGGTCGGTCTGACGATGCCGATTGACTGGAACCGCGTCGCCGAAGGGCTGGGCCGTGCCGGGCGCATTTTTGGCGGGGCTTTTCCGCCCAGTTTCGAACGCTCGGGCCTGTTGATCGACGGCTTTCTTGAGAGCCTCAAGATCGCCATCCTCGCCACCGCGGGCGGCGTGCTTTTGTCGATCCCCATCGCCTTTATGTCCGCGCGCAACGTGGCGCCCAAGCCGATCTTCTACCTTGGCCGCGCCATCATCATCGTGGCACGCAGTTTTCACCCGGTGATCGTGGCGATCCTCTTCGTCAAGGCCGTGGGCTTCGGCCCCTTCGCGGGCGTGCTGACACTGATCGTCTATTCCATCGGCTTCGTCGCCAAGATGCTGGCGGAACGGATCGAGGAGATCGACTTCGGTCAGGTCGAAGCCATGCGCGCCGCCGGTGCGCCCTATTTCTCGACCCTGATCTACGCGATCTTTCCCCAGATCATGCCGCGCCAGATCGGCCTCACGATCTACCAGCTCGACAGCAACCTGCGCGCCTCAGCGGTGGTCGGCATCGTCGGCGCGGGCGGCATCGGGGCGACGCTCGCCAATGCCTTTGGCCGCTATGACTATGACTTCGCGCTGGCGATCACCATGGTCATCGTCGGTGTCATCCTTGTCTCCGAAGCCGTCAGCGGCGTGATCAGAAAGCGCATCCAATGACGACGATTGCAGAGAAATTCGGCAGCGACGACTGGACCCGTTTCACCCTGCGCCAGCGGCTCACGCGCTACGGCGTGCTTCTGGGCTGCGCCCTCGCCATCGCTTGGGCCCTGACTTCGATCGAAGTCATCTGGGCCTGGGTCTGGGGTGCGCCCGAGCAGATCGGCGACCTTTTCGGCCGCATGTATCCGCCCGACCCCAGCAACCTCGACACGATCCTCAAGGTGCTGTGGGACACGGTGAACATCGCCACTTTCGCCACCACCTTCGCGGTGCTGCTGTCGCTGCCGGTGGCCTATATCGCGGCGCAGAACACCACGCCCAACCGGGCCACGCTCTGGCTCGGGAGGCTGATCCTCGTGACCTCTCGGTCGGTGAACACGATCATCTGGGCGCTTCTCTTCGTGGCAATCTTCGGCCCCGGCGTGGTGGCAGGGATCCTGGCGATCATGTTCCGCTCCATCGGCTTTATCGGCAAGCTTCTGGGCGAAGCGATTGAGGAGATCGACAAAAGCCCTGTCGAGGCATTGGAGGCCACCGGTGCATCACGCTTCAAGGTCATCGCCTATGCCATCGTGCCGCAGGTCATGCCGACCTTCTGGGCCGTGTCGATCCTGCGGTGGGACATCAACCTGCGTGAATCCACCGTTCTGGGCCTCGTTGGCGCGGGCGGCATCGGGATCATCCTGCAAGGTGCCATCGACACCTTCAACTGGCCCGAGGTCGCCACGATCCTCATCGCGATCATCGTGTTGGTGATCATCGGTGAGGTGATCTCGGCCTTCCTGCGCCGTCGCATCCTGTGAGTCTCGCCATAGACCCCGCGCAGGCGCTGGCCGAATACCAGCGCCTGCGCCCCCGCCTGCCCGCTTGCGACAAGCTCGGCCATGGGGCGGAAGCCGCCCGTTTCCTCGATATCGTCGCGCCCTATGAGTTGATCCTGTTCGACGCCTACGGCGTGCTGAACGTCGGCGAAACCGCGATCAAAGGGGCCGCGCGGACCATCGCCGCCCTGCGCGAGATGCGCAAATCGGTCATGGTCGTCAGCAACTCCGCCGCCTATCCCAAGGCGCATATGATGGACCGCTATGCGCGGCTTGGCTTTGATTTCGCAGACGACGAGGTGGTCACCAGCCGCGAGGCACTGCTGCACCGCGTCGCGGCAGAACCTGCGCGCCGCTGGGGCGTGATGCTGAACCCCGATAAGGACATGGGAGAGATCGCCGATCTCGGCGCGACCGTTCTGGCGGATGATCCGGCAGTCTATGACGGGGCCGAAGGTTTCCTCCTCGTCGGGGCGGATGGGTGGACAGAAGCGCGGCAGGCCCTGTTGGAAGCCAGTCTGCAACGCCAGCCCCGGCCCGTGTTCGTCGGCAACCCCGATCTCGTCGCCCCGCGTGAGGATGGCCTCTCGCTCGAACCCGGCTGGTTCGCGCATCGTCTGATCGACGCGACCGGCGTGGCGGTGCATTTCTGCGGTAAGCCCTTCCCCGATATCTTCGATCTGGCCCTCGCCCGGGCAAAGCCCGTCGATCCGGCGCGCGTGCTGATGGTCGGCGACACGCTGCACACCGACATCCTCGGCGGCGCGCAGGCGGGTTTCGCCACTGCGCTGGTCACCGGCCACGGCTCCCTCTTGGGGTTAGAGGTTGCTGCGGCGATCCAAGGCTCGGGCATCGCGCCCGATCATATCGTCACGGAAATTTAACGGCGCTTTGCTGTGGATTCATTGTCCACAAAGCGCCCCTCCCCCATTGCCATTCTGAACATCCGCCGCTAGCAGTTTTCGTGACCTTGTTAATAAGATCGCTGGAGGATACAAAATGTTCAAAATCACCAAACCCACGGCAATTTTCGCCACTTTGGCCGCGCTCACCGGAGGAGCCCTGAGCGCTGAGACCGAAGTCAAGATCGGCTACGCCCTCGCCCCCGACAGCCACTACGGCGTCGCGGCGCAGAAGTGGCAAGAGGTCGTCGAGGCCGAGACTGACGGCAAGTTCAGCTTCCGCCATTTCCCCTCCTCCGGTCTGGGCGGTGAGCGCGAGGTCGTCGAAGGCCTGCAACTGGGCACCGTCGAGGCGACCATCGTCTCCACCGGCACGCTGAGCAACTTCGTCCCCGCCACCGGCGTGACCGACATCCCCTTCCTGTTCCGCAGCCTCGACCACGCGCGCCGCGTGCTTGACGGGCCGATCGGTCAGGACATCTTGGCCGAGTTCGACGGCGCGGGCATGGTGGCCTTGGCCTGGGGCGAACAGGGCTTCCGCCACATCACCAACAACCGCAACGCCATTGAGACACCCGAAGACATCGCGGGCATGAAGCTGCGCACCATGGAAAACCCGGTGCACCTCGAAGCCTTCAACGCCGCTGGTGCCGCCCCCACCCCGATGGCCTGGCCCGAAGTGATCAGCTCGCTCCAGCAGGGCACCATCGACGGGCAGGAAAACCCGCTGTCGGTGATCGTCTCCGTGAAGCTCGACGAGGTGCAGAAGTACCTGACGCTCTCGGGTCACGTCTATTCGCCCGCCATGCTGCTGGTCTCCAAACCATTCTGGGAAGGTCTGTCGGATGAAGACAAAGCCGCCTTCGAGAAAGGCGCGACCGAGGCCGTCTCCGCCATGCGCGCCTTCGTCGACGACGTAGAGCAAAGCGGCGTCGAGACGCTGAAAGAGCGCGGCATGGAAGTGAACGAACTGAGCGAAGACCAGAAGGCTGCCTTCCGCGCCTCCATCGAGAGCGCCTATGAAGGGTACTACGAGACCTACGGCAAAGATCTGATCGACCAGATCGCCGCGACCGAGTAAGCGCCGCGACGGAAAGACGGACGGCCGGGAGCAGTGCTTCCGGCCGTTTTGCACGGGAGGGAAACCATGCGCAGATTGGAACAGCTATTCGTCAAGGTGAACGCCGCCGTGGTGATCGTCTGTTTGACGGGGATGGTCTTGGTCGTGGGGGCCAATGTCGCCCTGCGGTTCAGCACCAACCATTCGCTGTCGTGGTCCGATGAATCCGCCCGTTACCTGATGATTTGGATGGCCTTTCTAGGGGCTGGCTTTGCCCTGCGGCAGGGCGGCCATGTGGCCATCACCAATCTGCATGATGTGATGAACACCCGGATGCAGCGCATCCTGCGCGGGCTCATCGTTTTGATTTTGCTGTTCTTCTTTGCCTTCATGGTCAAAGTCGGCTGGGACTATATGCAGCGCGCGCAGTATCAGATGACCCCGGCGATGCGCCTGTCGTTCCGCTATGTCTATGCCGCCATGCCGGTCGGCTTCACGCTGCTGATCGTACATCTGTTGCTGATCGCGCGGCCCTTCATCATGGCGGGCCGTTATCACCAGCCCGAAGGTCAGACCGAAAACATGCCGGGAGCCGCCAATGGCTGAGATCCTCTTCATCTCGCTTTTCGTGCTTATGGTGCTGGGGCTGCCCGTTGCCTTTGCCATGGCCATTTCCGTCTTTGCCGCCATCGGTCTGGGCAGTTCCTACCCGCAGATCGTGGTGGTGAAAGAGATGTTCTCGGGCCTCGACAGTTTCCCGCTGCTGGCCGTGCCCTTCTTCATCCTCGCCGCCGAGATCATGACCGGCGGGGCGATTACCCACACGCTTTTGCGTTTCGCGGCGCAATTCGTGGGCCATCTGCGCGGGGGGCTGGGCTATGCCAATGTGATCTCTTCGACCATGTTCGCAGGCATCTCAGGCTCGGCGCTGGCCGATGCGGCGGGCCCCGGCGCGATGATGATCCGCATGATGGAGAAGGGCGGCTATGACCGCTCCTACGCCGGGGCGCTGACGATCTCTTCCGCCGTGGTGGGGCCGATCATCCCGCCCTCGATCGTGATGATTATCTATGCCTTGCAGGATCAGGAAGTCTCGGTCGGGTCGCTGTTCATGGCGGGTGTCATTCCGGGGCTGCTGCTCGCCGGAGGGAGCCTTGCGGCCAACGGTTGGGTCAGTTGGAAACGCGATTACCGCAGTGATGAGGCCCGGCCCGAGCGTGCGCAGATGTGGCGCAACAGCCTGATGGCGCTGCCCGCGCTTGGGCTGATTGTGTTGATCGTCGGCGGCATCCGGGGTGGCATTTTCACCCCGACCGAAGCGTCGGTCATCGCCGTGTTCTATGCGCTGTTTTGCGGGTTCTTCGTTTACCGCGCCCTGCGTCTGCGCGATCTGCCGGGGCTGATCCTACGCGCGGCGCTGATCTCATCCGCGGTGCTGCTGATCCTTGGGGCCGCGCGGGCTTTCGCATGGGTCTTGGTGATCGAAGGCGTGCCCCAGTTTCTGGCCGAGACGATCATCGCGTGGGAGCTTTCGCCGATCCTGTTCCTCTTGGCAGTCAATGTGCTGTTGCTGCTCTTTGGTCTGTTCATGGATCCGCTGCCGGGGGTGATGATCCTCGTCCCGATCCTGGCACCCATCAGCCACGCGCTCGGCATCGCGCCGGATCATTTCGCCATCGTGGTGATCGTGAATCTGACGCTGGGACTGACGACGCCGCCGGTGGGGAGCCTGATCTTCGTGGTCTCCTCGGCGGTGAACCTGAAGCCCGCCGCGCTGATCCGCGAGATGCCGCCGTTCTTTTTGGCGAATTTTGGGGTGTTGATGTTGCTGACGTTTGTGCCAGCAATTTCGACATGGCTGCCAAAGGTCAGCGGTTTTTAGCAATTTACCGCCCGGCATCAGACCGGGCGGCGCCGCGCTGAGCTTGTCCTTACTCGGTCTGAATCCAAACCGCCTTGGTATCCAGATACGCCTGCAGGTGCTCCACGCCACCCTCCTTGCCGTAGCCCGACATCTTGAGCCCGCCGAACGGCACCGCCGGGTCGATTGCGTGGTACATGTTCACCCAGACCGACCCGGCCTTCAGTTTCTTCACAGTCCGATGCGCCACCCCGAGATCGCGGGTGAAGATCCCCGCCGCCAGCCCGTAGGGCGTGGCATTAGCGCGGGTCACGACCTCCTCCATCGTGTCGAAGGGCAGGACCGAGATCACGGGGCCGAAGATCTCCTCCCGTGCGATGGTCATCTCGTCTTTCACATCGGCAAAGATCACCGGCTCGAGGAAGTTGCCGCCCGCGTAGCCTTCCCCCTCGGGCCGACCGCCCCCCGTGACCAGCCGCGCGCCCTCGGCCTTGCCCTTAGCGATATAGCCCTCGACCTTCTCGGTCTGCACGGCATTGATCAGCGGGCCCAGATCGGTGCCTTCGTCCAAGCCATGCCCGATCCTCAGCCCGCGCGCGAAGGCCGCCAGTTTCTCGATAAACTCATCCTGAATCTCCCGCGCCACGAAAAGCCGCGAGCCGGCGATGCAAATCTGCCCCGAATGCGCATAGACCGCCATCGCCGCCACCGGCACGGCCTTGTCGAGGTCGGCATCCTTGCAGATGATCAGCGGAGATTTCCCGCCCAACTCCAACGTGATCCGCTTGAGGTTCTCCACCCCGGCCCGCGCGATGGTCTTGCCGGTGGCGGTGGAGCCGGTGAAAACCACTTTGTTCACGTCCGGATGTTCGGCCAACCGCGCGCCAGCCTCACGGCCCGTGCCGGTGACCACGTTGACCACGCCATCGGGCACGCCCGCCTCCTGCATCAGCCGCGCGATCATCAGGGGCGTCAGCGGCGCATCTTCGGAGGGTTTCAGCACCACGGTGCAGCCGGTGGCCAGGGCCGGGGCGATCTTCCAGATCGAGGCGGCGGTCGGGGCGTTCCAAGGGATGATCGCGCCCACCACGCCGACCGGCTCGCGGGTGGTGAAAGACAGCATCGACTGCGAGATCGAATTCTCTATCACGTCACCATGCAGCGCCACCGCTTGGCCGGCGTAGAAGCGCAGCATCCCGATCACCCGCCGCTTGTTCCCGAGCGTCCGCGCCAGCGGCAGCCCCATGTCGGCGGTGTCGGAGATGCAGAGCTTCTCCCAATCCCGCTCCATCACATCGGCGATGCGCAACAGCACCTCCTGCCGGTCGTAGGGCGTGAAGGTGGACCAGACGCCTTCGAAGGCGCGGCGTGCGGCATCCACGGCCTGATCGACATCCCGCGCCCCGCCGCGTGGCACTTCCGCCAGCTTTCGGCCAGAGGCGGGATCTTTCACCTCGATCACCGCGCCGGAGTTGGCGGGCACGTCCTGACCGTCGATGAACATCGGGCAGAACTGCCCGTGGTAAAGCGTTTCGGCAATCTGGTGGGGGTCGCGGGTCAAAGTCATTTCAGCCTCATTCCATTAATGCGCCATTCCTATCAATCGAATTGTCGGTTTCAAATATACAAAGCCCTGTTTGGGCAAGAAAATCCCGGCCTGTCGCGTTGCACCGTGCCGGGCGGATCGCTAGAATTTTCCCCAAGGGAACCGCACGCAAGGGTGGCGGTGGCAAGCGAAGGAAAATCCATGAAAATCGGTATGATCGGTGTCGGCCTGATGGGGCACGGAATTGCCCGCAACGTGATGCGGCGCGGGGGTTTTGCGCTTGGCTATTTCGACCACCCCGGCAACCAGCCGACCGATGAGTTGGACGGGTTGGGGGCCACGGCCTTCGACAGTCTGAGCGATCTGGCCGCCGCATCCGATGTGATCATCCTCTGCGTCACCGGCTCACCGCAGGTCGAAGGGATCCTGACCGGAGAGGGCGGCGTCATCGCGGGGCTGAAGCCGGGTGCTGTGGTCGTCGATTGCTCAACCTCCCTGCCCGCGTCGACGCTGAAGATGGCCGAGGCGGTCAAGGCGGCGGGGGGCGATTTCGTCGATGCGCCGATGACCCGCACGGCGCAGTTTGCCCATGAGGGGAAGTTGAACCTGCTCGTCGGTGGTGACGCGGACACGGTCGAAAAGGTCTCTCCGGTGCTCGCTGCCTTCACCGAGGAGGTCAAACATGTGGGCGCGGTCAGCGCGGGCCATCGGCTGAAGCTGCTGCACAACTATGTCTCGGTCGGCTTCATGTCGCTGCTGGCCGAGGCTGCGGCGCAATCGGCAGATGCGGGGATCGATCCGCAGAGTTTCGTGGATGTCTTGGCGGGCGGCGGCGGTGCCAGTGTCGCGCTTGATCGGCTGTCGCCCTTCATCACCAGCGGCAACCGTGAGGCGCTGCCCTTCGCGATCAGCAATGCGCTGAAGGACTTCGACTATTACCGCCAGATGTCCGCCCAAGCGGGCGCGCAGGTCGAGATTGCCGATGGGGTCTATCGCGCCCTTTCCCAAGTCGTCGAAAAGGGCGCGGGCGATGCCTATGTCCCTGAATTGGTGCAGCATTTCCGCAAGGGATAATCCCGAGGGGTCAGAGCGTCAGCGTCCCGATACTCGACCCGCCGCAGACGAAAAGCGTCTGGCCGGTGACGAAACTGCTGGCCGGATCGCAGAAGAAGAGGAAGGCGTTGGTCACGTCCTCCACCTGCCCCAACCGCCCCACGGGGATGCGTTTGGCCAGCGCCGCTTCGCGTTCGCTTTCTTTCGGGATGATGCCCCAAAAGTTATCCGTCTGCACCGGGCCGGGGGCCACGACATTGACGGTGATGCCATGCGGCGCAAGCTCAAGCGCCCAAGTGCGCGCCATGCCGATCATCCCCGCTTTCGAGGCTGAATAGGCCGTGCGCGTCGGCGCGCCCAAGGCGGCGCGAGAGGCGTTGAACATCACCCGGCCAAAGCCGCGTTCCTTCATGGCGGGCAGGAAGGCTTGCAGCAGCGTCAGGGCCGAGCCGAGGTGCAGTTGCGCAAGGCCGGTGATGTCTTCGGGCTTGGCCTCTTCAACCAGATTGGGCCAGATCAGCCCCGCGTTATGCACCAGATGGGTCACCTCATGGCGCGCGGCGATGTCAGCGGCAACGGCGGCGACGGAGGCGGGGTCGAGCAGGTCGGCCTCGATATGCTCGCAGCCTTCCGCCTCCCATTCCGGCTTGCCTCGGGCGATCGAGATCACGCGATAGCCGCATTCCAGCAACCGCTGCGCCAGATCGGCGCCGATGCCCTTGCTGCCCCCGGTGATGACGGCGGTGTATTCGCTCATTGTCTCTCTCCCGGTATCAGCGCCAGCACCCGCAGTGGACTGCCGGTGCCGCCTTTGATCTTGAGCGGCGGTGCGATCAGCATGGCCCCCGTGGGCGGCAGTTGGTCGAGGTTGCACAGGCATTGCAGCCCATATTTCCCCGCCCCATGCAGCAGGTAATGCGCCGGGAAGGGCGGGTCGTAATGCATCCCCTGCCCCGCGTCGGTGCCGACCGTTTCCGTGCCAAAGCCGCGAATGCCACGCTCTAGCAGCAGTTCGATAGCGGCGGGGGTGGGGCCGGGCGAATGAGCGCCATCCTCGCGCATGTTGAGGTAATCCGCGCCGCTGCGTTTCGACCAATCGGTGCGCATCAGCACCCAAGCATTGGCGGGGATCGGCCCGTGCTGGGCCTCCCAATCGCGGATGATCTCGGGGGTCAGCTCAAAGTCGTCGTTCTGCGCTGCCCCCGCCGAGCAGTCGATCACCACGACCGGGCCGATGAAGGCTTCGGGCGGGATTTCATCCACCGCGCCATGGGCCACGTCCTTGCCCGAGACCCAGTGAATGGGCGCGTCGAAATGGGTGCCGGTGTGTTCGTTCAGCGTGAGGTTATGCCACTTCCACGCCGGGCCACGGTGATCATAGGCCGAGACCTCCTCCATCCGGAACCGCGCGCATTGGCCGAACTCTGGCGGCAGGACGATGACCGGGAAGTCCGGGTCGAGCCTATGGGTCAGATCGACAACCTTTGCCGCACCGCTTGCCAGTGCTTCGGCCAGTGTCGTGATTGCATCGCTCATGCGCCGCCCCCCCGCGTTTCGCGTTCCATCAAGGCCGGATCGTCCAGCCAGCGGGCCAGCGCGTCCTTGGCCACGTCACCGCAGGCGACCTCTTCCAACCCGTCGACCAGCCCGCGCACCACCGTCCGCGCCAGCGCGCGGGGGGCGACTTTGGGCGGCGGCAGAGGTTGGTGCCATTCGTCATCAACCGGGCCGGTGTAGACATTCATCACCCGCAGCCCCGATCCGGCAAACTCCGCCCGCATCGTCTGGCTGAGCGACCGCGCCGCCGCTTGCGAGGCATCGAAGCCACCGAACCCCGCCTCGGGCGCCAAGGCCCCGACCGAGAGGAGATTGACCCAAGCCACCGCCGAGTTCACCCCATCCGCCGTGCGCGCGGCCATCGCGGGGCCAAAGCCCTGCGCCAAGCGCATCAGGCCCAGCACATTGGTCTCCATCCCCTCGCGGGCAAAGACCGTGTCATTGCCCAGCACCCCGCCGGGGCGGATGATTTGGGCGGTGTTGATCAGGATGTCGACCTTGCCACCGATCTCAGCCGCGAGGCGCGAGACGGAGGCCCCATCGGTGACATCAAGCGGCATGAGGCTGACGCTCTCCATCCCCTCGAAGGCCGCGCGGCCTTCCCACCGGCGCCAATGTTCCGGCTCCCCCAGGAATATCTCCGCCGCACCTGCGCTCAGGAGCGCTTGGGCCAGCGGCAGGGCCAAGGGGGAGCGGGCATCGGTGATCAACACCCGCCGATGTTTCGGATCGCTCGACATTTCGCGCAGCATTGGATCGTCTTGCATCAATTCGCTTCCCTCTCGCGGCAGGGCCACCATGACCCCCTGCCCGGCCCGGTCCAGTTTCAACGCCAGCCGCACCGCATCACCGCGCCCGACTTCGCCGTGCAGATGGCACACCGCCACCGGCCCCGCGGCCAGCTGCACCGTGCCGATGCGCCAAGGCAGCCGCTCGCGAAAGTACGGGTCGGGCGAGACGCGGATCGTGGTTTCGGCCAGCACCTCGCCCGCGCGGTCCGTCTCGCGCCAATCCAGCGCGACGGAGAGGCATTTGCAGCAGGCATCGCGCGGGGGGTATTGCACCGCCCCGCAATCGGCGCAGTGTTGCAAGGCGAAGGTGCCGCGCCCCGCGGCGATGGCAAGGCCGAGGGCCGCGCGCGACCGCTGCGCGGGCGGCAGCGTCGGCACCCTGCTGCGCTTTTGCGGGTTCTTCTTTCGAGGCGGCGTCAGTGGGTCGGTCATGGCGCGCCCCCTTCGATGATCGCCGCGGCAGAGCAGACGCCCCGGTCATAGTTGATCATGCCAAAGCCCGAGACCAAGGCCCGCCGGGCGTTGGTCACCTGTGTGCCCTCGGCCTGCCCGGTCACCTGTCGGATCGCCTCGACCAGCCCCAGATAGCCGCCCGCGGCCCCGGCTTGGCCGACCGACAACTGCCCGCCCGAGGTGTTGTGGGGGAAATCGCCGTGGATCGTCAGATCCCGCCGCCGGGTAAAGGCGGCCCCCTCCCCCTTGGCGCAGAACCCGAGGTCTTCGAACTGCATCATCGAGATCACCGGGTAGTCGTCATAGGTTTGCAGCAGATCGACCCCCTCAGGCCCATGGCCTGCCATCTCGTAGAGCTCAGCGATATCCACGCCCCAGCCGCCACGCAGTTGCATTGAGTCTTCGGGATAAGCGTTGTGCCTCTCGATGGTGCCGCTGATCCGCGCGAAGGGCAGGTCGCGGCGCAGGGCCTCATCCTCGCGCATGACCAAAAACGCCTCGGCCCCGGCGCAGGGCATGACGCAGTCGAATAGCGCGATGGGGTCTGAGATCATGCGCGCATCAAGGTATTGGTCGAGGGTCAGCGGCGTTTTCATCAGCGCATCGGGATAGCAGAGCGCATTGGCGCGTTGCGCCACGGCGATTTGGCCAAAGTCCTCTCGCGTGGCGCCGTATTCCTGCATGTAGCGGTCCATCAGCAGGGCGAAACTCGCGTTCGGGCCGCCGAAACCATAGGGAAAGGTTGCGTCCATCGAAAAGCGCGAAAAGCCGCTGAGCAGGGTGCGAAAGCTGTCGATCCGGTTCGCGTCTCCCGCCACGCAGGCCACCACATCCACGTCGCCCGCCTGCACCGCCCGCGCCGCGCGGCGCAGCGCGATGACCCCGCTGGCCCCACCCGTCGGCACGGTATCGAGCCAACGCGGGCTGAGCCCCAAATGCTGGGTCAACCCGACCGGCGTGTCCGGCGCAAGCGAGAAGCTGGAGACCGAGAAGCCGTCCAGTTCGCCCGGCACGATCCCAGCCTTGCCCAACATCGCGCGCAGCGCGCGGGCAATCCACCAATGGGCGGTCTCATTGCTATAGCGCGCATAGGGCACCGAGGTGGGCGCCGCGAGCACGACGCCGTCATAGCCCCTGCGCCTCATGCCGCCGTCCGTTTCTTTAGCCCGCGCAGGTCTTGCGTGCCGGGAGCGGCCAGCAGGTCGGTGGCCAGCGTTTTCAGCACCCCGCGTTGCAGTTTCTGCGTCGCCGTCAGCGGCAGCGCCTCGACAAAGGCGATAAAGCCGGGGGCTTTGTAATAGGCAAGTTGGGTCAGGCACCATTCGGTGATTTCACGGGCCAAGACGGCAGGGTCGGCACCGGCGTGCTTCGGCACGATACAGGCGAAAACCTCATCCCCCCGCACTGCGTCGGGCACGGCGGCCACGGCGGCGCTGGCCACGGCGGGGTGGCGCATCAGGGTCGATTCCACCTCGACCGCCGCGATGTTCTCGCCCGAGCGGCGGATCACGTTTTTTTTGCGGTCGACGAAATACATCGCACCATCCGGCGCGCGGCGCACGATGTCGCCGGTGTGAAACCAACCGCCCGCCCAAGCCTCATCCGTGGCTTCGGCATTTTTGAAATAGCCCGCAAAGAACCCGCGCCGCGGGTCGGCACCGGCGCGGCGCACCAGCAATTCGCCCTGATCGGCCTCTTCCCCGGCATCGCCGAGCAGCCGGACCTCCAGCCCCCCTTCGGGCGCGCCGAGGCAACTTTCGCCCACCCGGCGCGGTTCGCGGTTGGCGCAGATCACCGCCCCCGCGCCGGTTTCGGTCATGGCCCAAGCCTCGACCAATGGAAAACCGAAACGCGCCTCGAAGGCGGCGTGCAGTTTCGGGTCCACCCCCGCGCCGAAGCCAAAGCGCACGGCATGGTCGCGGTCGGCTTCGCTTGCTTCGGCCCCCATGAGCATCGACGGCATCACGCCAAGGTAGTGCAGACAGGTCGCCCCCGAGGCCCGGACCGAGGCCCACCAACTGCGGGGGTGGAAGCGGTCAAGCGCAGTCAGGCAGCCGCCCACGGCGATCATCGCCATGAAGGAATAGGCCATCGCGTTCATGTGGAAGATCGGCAGCGGCGTGATCATGCGCTCGCCGTCTTGCGAGAGGGCGCAAAGCCCGCCGGTGTCAGCGTACCACCGCCCGGCGTCCAGAAAGTAGGTATTGGTCAGGATGCAGCCCTTGGGCTGACCGGTGGTGCCCGAGGTGTAGAGCAATGCGGCCTCGGCTTCCCCCTCCCCGTCCTGCCGTACCGCGATGGTCTCACGCGTGACGGGTGCGGGCAAGGGATCCTCCGGCGCGATCACCGGCATGTCGCGCCCCGCTTGCCGTGCCGCCGCGCGCAGATCCTCACCCCGCGCGGGGATCGCCACGGCCAAGACCGGCTCGGCATGGTCGATCATATAGCTCAGCTCTGCCGCGCGCAGATCGGGGTTCACCGGCACGACCGACAGGCCCAAGCCGTTCAACGCCAGCCACCAGAGGAAGAAGGCCGGGCGGTTCTCCATCAGCAGCATCACGCGCTGCCCGGGCAGATAGCCCGCCGCCGAAATGCGCTTGCGCAGGGTTGCAACCTCTCGCGCGGCTTCGGCATAACTCACCTCCCCCGCCGCGAGGCCGTAGATGTCCGCCGTTTCCGGGAGGACATTCAGGAAACCCCGTTCGGGGTGCCGCGCGGCGGTGTCGTCAAAGGCCGCGAAGACCGTCTCAGTCTCTGCCCCGATCATGGCAGCAACTGGATGTTGCGGAAGGCCGCGTCGCAATTCACGATATCCACCCGTTTGTTGGCAATGCGCAGACGCCCCTCGACCAGCGCCAACTCATGCCGCGCGGTGACGGCGAGCAATTGCTGCTCGTCCAGCCGCGTCTCGACGTAGTGCATGAAGGTGGTCATGACGAAACGCCCGGCCTCCGTATCCATTTCATCCACGTAGGGCCGTTGGATCACATGGTGGCAGCGGCTTTTGGGCTTTTGGCTGAAGGTGCGCGCGCCATTCAGACGTTCGACACGCAGCTTAAGCATGAACATATCCTCATACATCAACGAGGTCTCGTTGATCGGGTCTTTCTGTTGATAGTCCAACGGCATCCAGTAGTGACCATCGGGCAGCCACAGATCGAGCCATTCGGTATAGCGCCCCTCGTCCAACATGCGCACTTCATCATAGATGAAGTCGATCAGGCTTTCGCGCGTCACACTCATTCCGCCGCCTCCGTCTTTTGGCCCATGGTCATGAACTTGACCCACGCGTGGAATTGGTTGCGCATCTGGCGTTCGGTTGTGCCGTTCTCGACCGCTTCGACCTCAAAGTCTTCGTCCTCTTCGATCAGTCGCTGGATGTTCACCCATTCCAGCCCGTCGACCATCAGCCCTTCCTGCGCGCGCTCGTACATTTCCAGATCGTCATGGCCGACGATGGAGGTGGGCGCGTTGATCATGCGGTTGTACATCGCGGTGCGGGCGGTCAGCTCATCGGGCGCGTCGACAAGGCGGTAGATGTAGCTTTCCACCACGGTCCGGTCGGCGGCGATGGGGATGAAGACCCGCAATTGCTGGATCGGCCCCTTGATCATGATGTTGGGGAAATAGACCGTGTTGTGGCGGTTCTCGTCGAGGATCGCCTTGGCCTTCTCCTCTCCGTAGCTGTCGCAGAGCGCTTCGAAATAACCGGGGATGGCGGAATAATCCGAGTGGATAGAGTGGTTTACGCCAGTGTGCCCATGCCCGTTGGGCCATGTGCGGATGCCCATGCCTTCGAAAAAGTCGTAAGGCGACATGAAGGGGGCGATGATCTCCATCGCGGGGGGTTTGGGCGCGTCCTCGGGCAGGCCCAGTTCTTCGTAGAGCTTCACCGCCGTCCCGGCAGAGCTTTCATGCGCCACCATCGGGTGGCAGGTGTCGGTCTGGTTTTCGACCAACATCTTCCAGTTGCAATGATGCATGTAGCGCAGCGGCGGGCCGACCACTTCAAGCCGTCCGGCAGGGGAGCGGTCAACCATATTGTCGAGCGAGGACAGGCTTTCGCCAAAGAACTCTTCGAAGCTCATGCCCTCTTCGGCCAAACGGGCAAAGATGAAGCCGCGGTAGTTTTTCACATCGCCGACGCTGCGCATCCCCTTGCCGCTGTCGGTCTCTTCCAGCCCGGTGTTCTGGTAGCCCTTCTTGAGCGGGATCGCCAAGAGGCAGCCATCGGTCTTGAAGCTCCATGCGTGATAGGGGCAGCGGAAGAATTTGCCGGTGTTGCCCTGCCGGTCGATCACAATCTTGGTGCCTTTGTGGGGGCAGCGGTTCAGCAGGACATGAATGTCCCCCGTCGAATGGCGCACCTGAATGACGGGCTGGGTGCCGATATGGGTGCTGAAATAATCGCCCTTGTTCGGGGTCTGGCTTTCATGGCCGACAAAGACCCAAGCATTGGCGAAGAGATGCTTCATCTCTTGCTGGAACACCTCTGGGTCGGTGTAGATATCGCGGTGCACCTGATGTGGCTGCACGAGGGCGGCCAAGGCCGCCGGGCTGTCGTAACGTCCCATGAGTTCCTCCCTCAGATGTCGAGCACAAGGCGCGGAGATTTCGCGCGGCTGACGCAGATTTGCATGACATTGCCTGCCGCGCGCTCGGCTTCGGACAGGACCACGTCGCGGTGATCGGGGGTGCCGCTGAGCACATCGCATTGGCAGATGCCGCAGTCGCCGCGCTGGCAGTCGTACATGACATCGACACCGCCCGCCTCCAGCACGTCGATGATGGATTGGCCGGGGGGGATGGTGAAAACCTCCCCGCTTGAGGCGACTTCGACCTCAAAGGCACTGTCGCCCTCTTGCTCCTGTGGCGCGTCGAAGAGTTCGAAATGGATGCGCTCGGCGGCGATGCCCGCGGCCTCGGCCTTTGCCTTGGTCGCGTCGATCAGCCCTTTGGGCCCACAGACATAGAGATGCGCTTGGGCCCCAAGGCTGTCGATCACCGCGCCTAGGTCCAGCGCCGTGGCGTCATCATCGCAATGCAGATGCAGCGCATCGCCGAAACTGTCGCGCAGGGCATCGCGGTAGGCCATGACGGGCGCGCTGCGGCCCGTATAGTGAAAGGTGAAGTCCTGCCCCGCGGCCTTGAGCGTCGCCGCCATCGAGATCATCGGCGTGATGCCAATCCCCCCCGCCAGCAGCACGGCGGGCGCATCCGGGGACAAGGGGAAATCGTTCTTTGGCGCGGCGCAGGTAATCTCTGCCCCCGGCTTCAGCCCGTGCATATGGGTCGAGCCACCCTTGCCCTCGGGCTCGCGTTGAACGGCGATGCGGTAGCTTTCGGGGGCCTCGGGGATCGGATCGAAGGTGATCAGGGAATAGGCGCGGGTGTCGCCATCGGGCAGATCGAAAAGCACATGCGCCCCGGCATCCCAGTTCGGCAACGGGCTGCTGTCGGCGGCTGCAATCTCGAATTCGCTGATGCGATCGGTCAGCGCTGTGACCCTGCGCACGATGGCGTTGATCTTCGACATGTGATGTCCTCCCCTGCCAAACAATATGATTTTTCATATAGTTTCGGTCAAGGGTTTTCTTGCCAAGCGCGAATTTGCCCGCCATTTAGAGAGGCCGAGGCGCAAGGGGCCCTCTTTCCATCAAAGGGTTAACTGGTGTGACGCAGCAAAAGACCGATGCAACCGCCCAAAAGGAGACGGGTCAAGAGGGGGGATTCGTCTCGGATTACCTGCTGTATCTCTTGGCGGCGGCCAGCGATGTGGCGAGCGCGCAGTTCCACGCGCAGGTGCGCAAGGCGGGGCTGCGGGTGCCGGAATGGCGCGTGTTGGCCTGCCTGTCGGACACTGATGGCGCGATGATCACGCAGCTCGCGCGCCGGGCGCTGGCCGAACAATCCCGCCTCACACGGATCATCGCCCAGATGGAGGAACGCGGCCTGCTGCTTCGCCGCAGCGACCCCGCCGATGGCCGCCGCGTGCGGGTATATCTGACCGACGCGGGCCGCGCGCTTGCCGCCGAACTAGTGCCGCAAGCGCGCCGCCATGAGGCGGCCTTGATGGAAATGCTGAAGGGCAATGAGGGGGCGCAGTTGAAGCCCGCGCTGAAATCGCTGCTCGCCGCCTTGGACGAAACGGGGGATCTTCGCGGCTGATCAGCGCCCTTGCCCCGGGCGCAAAAAATGGTTCCAATCGTGCTGTAAATGTGAATACATGAAAAAGCATATACTTGGCGATCCGGGTTTGGGAGAACCCCGCCAAGGCATATCGAACGGTATGGGGAGGAGCCCAAAATGACCAAATTCACCAAGTTTCTCACGACGAGTGCGCTTGCGCTCTGCACGGCGACCGGCGCTTTCGCCGCCGAGACGCTGACCATTTCCACATGGCTGCCGCCAAGCCACCCGGTCAACACCGGCATGTTCACCCAGCTGACCGACATGATGGCCGAGGCCAGCGATGGGCTGATCGAGACCGAGCTGAAAAACGGCCTCGCCCCGCCGCCCGCGCAGATGGACCTGCTGCTGGACGGTGCCGCCGATATCGCCATTCTGTTCCACGGCTACACGCCCGGTCGTTTCGTCGGCACGAAACTGGTGGAAATCCCCGGCTACGAAGGCAACGCCGAGGCCGCATCGGTCGCCCATTGGCGCGTGCATGAGGCGATGCTGTCTGAATTGGACGAGCACCGCGGCGTGAAGGTAATCGCGCTCACAACCCACGGGCCGGGGCAAATCCACTCCAACAAAGAGGTCAACACCCTCGACGATCTGCAAGGGCTGAAAACCCGCCTCGGCGGTGGTGTCTCGGCGGATGTGGGGGCGGAGCTTGGCCTCGTCGGCATTCAGGTGCCCGCGCCCAAGGTTTACGAAACACTCGATTCCGGGGCCGCCGATGCCGTGGCCATGAACATGGGCGAGCGGATCAGCTTCAAGCTCAACGAAGTGGCCAAGAACGTCTATGAAATGCCCGGCGGCTTCTACCGCGGTTCCTTCTCGGTCATCATGAGCCAAGAGACCTTCGACAGCCTGCCCGAAGACGTGCAGCAAAAGCTCGACAGCGAAGTCTTTGGCGAGACGGCGAGCCGCATGATGGGCGCCGTCTGGGACCAGAGCGACGTTGACGCGCGTGAGGCGACCGAGGCCGCGGGCGACAACAAGATCGTCACCGCCTCGGAAGAGGATCAAGCCCGCTTTGCCGAGATGGCCGCCAAAGTGCGCGACAAGGTGATCGCAGAGCTCGACGAGGCCGGTGTCGATGGGCAGGCCGCCTATGAGATGATGCGTGAGGAAATGGCGAAGGCCAGCCAGTAACCCCCACCGCCAAAGGGGCCGGGCGCAGAGGCGGTCGGCCCCCAGCTAGGGAACTGCCATGCGCTCTTTAATCCGCCTAACCACCGCCCTCTCGGCCCTGCCGATGACGATGGCCTCACTCGCGCTCTTCGCGCTGATGGTGCTGACCTTTGCCGATGTCATCATGCGGTCGGTCTTCAACGCGCCCATCGAAGCTGCGACCGAGCTGATCCGCATCGGCATCGCGCTAATCGTTTTCTCTGCTCTGCCGGTCCTGTCGGGCCGCGAGGGGCATATCGCCGCCGACCTTTTGGACCGCCCCTTTGAAAACTGGGGGCTGCAACGCTGGCGCGACGGGCTGGTGACTTTGGGCTGCGGGGTGATGCTGTGGTTTCCGGCGGGGCGGGTCGTCGACCTCGCCTACCGCGCGCTGAGCTATGGCGACGTGACCGAATATCTTGAAATCCCGACCTTCTACATCGGCATGTTCATCGCGGTGATGACCTATCTCACCGCTGTCGTGCTGATCCTGCGCGGGCTTCTGCGCCTCTTTGCGCCGCAACTTCTGGACCCTGCTACATGATCGCCTCTGCTATCGGCTTTGCCGCCGTTTTCGTCCTCGTCTTGCTGCGCTTGCCGATTGCTTTTGCCATGGGCCTCGTCGGGATGATCGGGCTGGTCTATGAGACCAGCTACCGCGCGTCGATCTCCATGGTGTCGCGGCTGATCATCGACACCAGCCAAGACTACGGCCTCTCGGTGATTCCGCTTTTCATCCTCATGGGGCTTTTCGTCAACAAAGGCGGCATCAGCCGTGAGCTTTACCAAGTCTCCAACGCCTTTTTGGGCCACTTTCGGGGCGGTCTGGCGATGGCCACCATCGTCGCTTGCGGGGGCTTCGCGGCGATCTGCGGCTCATCGCTTGCCACCGCCGCCACGATGTCCAAAGTCGCCATGCCTGAGATGCGCAAATACGGGTATGCTGACAGTCTTTCGACCGCCTCCATTGCCGCCGGGGGCACGCTCGGCATCCTGATCCCGCCATCGGTGATCCTCGTGATCTATGGCTTGCTGACCGAGACCTCCATCGGCGCACTGTTCATCGCGGGCATCGTGCCCGGCGCGCTCGGCATCCTGCTCTACCTCTGCGCGGTCCGCTTTTCCGTTGCCATGAACCCCGAGGCCGGCCCTGCTGGCCCCCGTGCGACTTGGGGCGAGCGGCTACGCGCGCTCAATCACGTCTGGTCGGTGCTGGCGCTTTTTGCGCTGGTTATCGGCGGGCTCTATGGGGTCTTGGACTTCTGGCCGATCCACCTCGCCTTCTCCCCGACCGAGGCCGCGGGCATGGGGGCGGCGGGGGCCTTCCTCATCGCTTGGGCGCGCGGCGGGCTCAGCTGGCGGGGCCTGCGTGAAGTGCTGGAGGAGACGACGCTCACCTCCGCCTCGCTCTTCTCTGTGCTGATCGGGGCGTGGATCTTCTCCAACTTCGTGAACCTCGCGGGGCTGCCCGAAGGGCTGCTGGCCACCGTCACCGCGCTCGACCTCGGGCCTTGGGTGGTCATGGGGTTGATCCTCGTGATCTACATCGCGCTCGGCTGCATTTCCGAGAGCATGTCGATGCTGCTGCTGACGGTGCCGATCTTCTTCCCGCTGGTCACGAGCCTTGGCTTCGATCCGGTCTGGTTCGGCATCATCGTCGTCGTCGTGACCGAAATCAGCCTGATCACCCCGCCCGTCGGCCTCAATGTCTTTGTCCTCAAAGGCGTGGTCGGCGATGTTTCCACCGGCACGATCTTTCGCGGCGTCACCCCGTTCTGGCTGGTCGATATTCTGCGGCTGATCCTGCTGCTCGTCTTCCCCGCGCTGGTGCTGTTCCTGCCGGGTCAGATGTAGCCCCCTGCCCTCTCAGCCTCATCGCGCCGCGTCTGTTTGCACTTCGGCAGGCGCGGCGCGATAGTGCGGCCAAATCACCAAGGATGAGGCCAGCATGAACATCGACCTACTCAAAGACCTTTGCGAAACACCCGGCGTTCCGGGGCGCGAACACCGCGTGCGCGATCTGATCACCCGTGAGATCGAAGGGCTGTTCGACCATGTGGAGACCGACGCCATGGGCTCCCTCCTCTGCCGCCGGGATGCGACGGCGGGCGATGGCAAGGCGCCCAAGATCATGCTGCTCTGCCATATGGACGAGATCGGCTTTCTGGTCAGCCATGTGTCGAAAGACGGGTTCCTCTACCTCCAGCCCGTCGGCGGTTTCGATCCGCGCAACCTCTTCTCGCGCCGGGTGCTGGTCTGCACCGATCAGGGCGATCTGAAGGGCGTGATGAACCCCGGCGGCAAGCCCATTCACATCTCCTCCCCCGAAGACCGCAAGAAGATCCCCGAAGTCTCGGAATTCTTCGTCGACCTCGGGCTGGGCGAGAAGGCGAAGGAGATCGTCAAGGTCGGTGACTTCGTCGTCATGGACGAGCCTTTCCTTGAGATGGGTGAGCAGTTCGTCTCCAAAGCGCTCGACAACCGCGTGGCCTGCTGGCTCGGGATCGAGGCGATCCGCAAGCTGGCCGACAAGGGGCGTGGCGCGGAGATTCATGTGGCCTTCACCTGTCAGGAAGAAGTTGGCCTGCGCGGGGCGCGCACGGCGGCCTATAAGGTGCAGCCCGACATCGGCCTTGGCATCGACACGACGCTGGCCTGTGACACGCCCGGCGTGCCGGAGCATCTCTCTACCACGCGGCTCGGCAAAGGCTTTGGCCTGCATGTCCGCGACAGCAGCTTCATCGCCGATGTGGACCTCGTGCGCGACATCGAAAAACTGGCCGAGGCGCGCGACATCCCCTTCCAACGCACCATGCTTGCCGCAGGTGGACAAGACGGCGCTGCGGCGCAGCAAGCCGCCGCTGGCGCGCGGGCTGTGGGGATCGTGGTCGGCACCCGCTATATCCACACGGTGACCGAGATGGTGCCGAAAGGCGACCTGCAAGCCGCACTCGATATCCTCGTGGCCTATCTTGAGGGCTTTGACGGTAAGGCAGCCTAAAGCCCCCTGCCCCCCTGCGCATCACGCGTGTTCAGGGGGGCCCGCATCCTCGGGGGCTTGCGGCAGCCAAACGGTAAAGGCCGCGCCCCCTTCCGCCCGATTGCGGACCGTGATGATCCCGCCGGCCCGCTGGATCAGCGTCTGAGAGATCGACAGGCCCAAGCCCGTCCCCTCCCCCGGTTTGGTGGTAAAGAAGGGATCGAAAAGCGAGCCGAGCAACGCCTCAGGCACCCCCGGCCCGCTGTCATGCACCGACAACGCCACACCGGCCACGCCGTCGCGATCCTCAGGGCTGAGGGACAATGCCAACCGCCCTGCCCCCTGCATCGCCTGCACCGCATTGACCACAAGGTTCACCACGACCTGCTGAATCTCACCGGAGTCCGCGCGCACTGGCGGCACCTCGTCCAGATCGCAATGCACCTCGATCCCGCCCCGGCTGATGAGGTGATCGACCAGTACGAGACAGTCCTGCACCAAGGGCCGAAGCGCAATATTATGTTCACAATCAGAAAACTCGGATGGCGCGGCGAACTTGAGCAATTTGCCGACGATGACCTCGATCCGTGACAGCTGCCGGTCGATCAAGCCGAGTTCCGTGGCCACCGGTTCTGCATCCGGGCCAAGCGTCTCCCGGATGACATCGACATTCCCCATGATGACCGCGACGGGGTTGTTGATTTCATGCGCGACCCCCGCGGTGATTTCACCGATGGAGGCGAGTTTTTCGCTCATCACCAATTGGCGAAAGGTCTGCTCCAGCTTCTCGTTCGCCTCGCGCAGTTCGGCAGTGCGCTGATCGACCCGCTGGTTCAACGCGTCATTCCAGCTGCGCAACTGCCGGTCGCGCTCCTGCACCTGCTCCAGCAGCCAATCGAGATGATGTGCCACGGCGCCGATCTCATCCCGTGCGGGGACCGCGCCGATCCGCGCCGAGAGTTCCCCCTTGCCGACGCGGTGCATGACTTTTGTCATCCGTTCAAGCGGTGAGAAGATACCGCGCGCCAGCCAAAGGAACACCGGCGCCGACAGCGCAAGCACGGCAAAGAAAGCAGCCAGCATCCACCAGAACGCCTCCCGCTTCGCCTGCGCGAAAGGTGCTTCGAGGAAGCCGACGTAAAGCATCCCCACCCGCTCGCCGAAACTATCCGTGATCGGCTGGTAGCCAGAGATGTACCAATCGTTCACAACGAAGGCCCGGTCGAGCCAAGTGCGCCCATCAATCAACACGGCCTCCCGCACCTCTGCCGAGACCCGGGTGCCGAGGGCGCGCACATCTTCGAAAAGACGCACATTGGTCGAGATGCGCAGGTCATCTAGGAAAAGCGTCGCCGTGCCCTGCCTGTCCCCACCGGTCACCGCATTGAGATAGACGAGGTCATTGATCGTATCGATAAAGTCGAGGTTGCGGTTCAACAGCATCCCGCCCACCAAGACCCCCTGCGTGCCGTCCAAATCAACCGGGCTTGCTGCGTGAACCACCATGCCGCGGTCTTCGGTCTTTCGGTCCGTCGGCACGGCGGCGGGGGTTTCGATCACCGGGACTTGGGCGCGGAGCGCGAGGGGGTCGTTCAACCTTGTCAGCCGCGCGCTGCTGAATACGTCGATCTCCGCGCCGCTCTGGCCCCGCGCGGCGCGGGCGATTACCGGCCAATCCTCTCCGTCTTCGATGGCGGCCTCAATGGGGAGAAACTGTAGAAAGTCCAAACCCAGCCGGTCCTGTATCTCGGTAAAGAAAGCCGCCTGCTCTGCCGTCGGGCTATCAAGCTGCCGGGAGAATTCGACGGACCCCGCGACGGCGTCCAACTCATTCCCCGTCTGCGCCAACAACCGGGCGAGATACTGGTTGGCGATCCTTAATTCGCTTTCAACATTCGCGATGAGGACTTCGTCATAATCCGCCGTCCAGCGTGACATGCCCAGAACCAACAGAAGCGGCATCAGCACAATGAGCGGTGTGAGCGCGAGGATAAGCAGGCGGAGGCGGACAGAGGTCATGGGTTTTCCCGAAGAACTTCACCTAAGTTAGCCGTTGAGCCAAGGAGGGTGAAGCATATGGAGGGATTTTGCCCGATAGAAGGCCCGATTTCTTAAATTGCCAGGTGCAAGTCAACCTAAGTGACTGTAAAACCTATGGTTTTCAAATTGTCAGCTGACAATTTCGCCGGTTTGCCAAGGCTGAGACCATCGGACCAAGGGAAAAGGCACCATTTCGGGCCATCTGCGTCAAACGCCTCAGATAAGCTCCGGGGCTACGGATTGTCGCGGCTTTCTCAAGCAAGCAAAGCACCGTTACCGCAGCGCTCTCCGCGCCCATGTCTCGTTTTGCCTCATTTAACACAGGCGGGTCAATCCCCAGCATCGGCGCAATCCGGTCTCCGACCCGCACAAGGTCTCCCCAGTTACGCATCGCACCCGGGAAAAAGCTCCGAGCCTCTGCGCAGGCGTCCACGACATCTGCGAATGATACGCTTTGTTCTTTCTCAGAATTATCAGGTTCGGATTTGTCAGCCGTACGATAGGCCACACCACCGTGGCCGCGCTCTTCAGAGTCAAAATAGGATTTATCTGAATCCTGTACGTGCCGCTCATTTTCACCGTCGTTGGCGCTCATTTGACCGGTAAGCAGGGCAGGGGAGACGGGTGCTGTTTCGCCCAGAGGTTCTTCTCCACGGGCATTTTCAAGAGCCACTCGGAGCGCCGTCTCAAGCTGAGACAACGCCATTTCATCTGGTTTGCGCCGCAGAACCCGGCCCGCCTCATCAGCCAATCCCTCGCCGCAACCCTCCCTGATCAGCGCATGTCGGAGGACCAGAATGCGGTCCCTCAGCGCCTGCAAGCGCTCCTGCTCTGCCTCGGCGGCCTGAGCAGTGCTTTCGATCATCCCCGCCTGAACGACAAGAGGGGCAAGATCAAACCCAAAGGCCAGCGCAATTGCACCGCCTTGGTTTCGTGCAAAACGCTTTCGGTTGGGGCTATCATGTCGCGCAATCAGGCCCACGCGGACCAACTGCGCCAGATGCCGCCTCAGAGTGCTCTCCGGCATACCGTGAAGCCGTTCGGAGAGCCGGGCGTTTGAGGCAAATACAATGCCCGCCGCACCATCAGGAATATGCCGGTTTGGTAGGAAACTCAGCAAAGCCTTCAATACGGTGAGAGTGCGGTGCGACAGATCGAAAGCCTCTGCCGCGGTTGTCAGCCGGTCGAGCAAAGCCCATTTGTCCGGCCCCTCGCATTTCACTTGGGTAGCCGATTTCGGCCGCCCGAACGCAGTTCGGAACGTGTTTTTCATCTAAAATCACGAAAGACAACAAATTACCGGCCCTATCCCATCGGGTAGAGTTGACATCGATAAATCTTTGGGGCTATCTCGAAGGTGCAAAGTTTGAGAAGGGCCTTCCGGGATTTATCCTGGGGGGCTTTTCTTTTGTGGTCTTGGATGTGCCTCCTGTTGCTACTTCCTCAATGTCTCACGCGCGGGTCTTCTGCCAGCGGTCGTGAATCTCCTGCAAAAGCTCTTCTGCATGTGCATCGAGCCATTTATCAAAACCCTCTGCCGCGCGGGCGGGCACGGTGACCGTGACACCACGCTTGCCGCTGCGAATGTCCGCCAGCGCCTTGCCCTCCCGACTCCGCAGCGTGCGGGGCTTGGCCGATGGGGCAGGGGAGGTGGCAGACTTTTCAGGGGTCGTCGAAGCCTCGGCGAAAATCGCCTCAAACCGCTCATCCGAGGTGAACCCGTCCCAATCGGGCCGCGCCATTCGTTTTACTGCCCGTTCTTTCGCGCCCGGTTGTTCAAACAATTTGACCAGTGCCATCCAGCGATCACGCCCGATGGATGGCGCCGACCCGATCTGACGCAGAAAGGGCAGATCGAACGCATGGCCGACCTTGAGCATCCGGCTGACCATTGGCAGGTCGATCGAAAGCGCATCCGCAATTGTCTGCCGGTCATGCCCCCCCGCATCGAGCTGAGCCGCAAAACTGGCTTTTTCGATGAAAGAGAGATCCTGACGGGCCGTGTTCTCTTGGCCCTGCGCCATTACCAAAGCGTGGTCATCCAATTGACGCACCATCGCTTTAACCGGCATCCCAAGCGCTTTCAGAGCCTGAAGTCGCCGCCGCCCGTAGACAATTTCGAACCGGCCCGGGGTTCCCGGATGCGGCCGAACCAGAACCGGGACCTGCTGGCCATAGGTCTTCAGACTATCATGAAGCTGTTTCTGAGCCTGCGTATCAGTCCCTAGCCGGTCTTCGACGCCGGCCATATCAATCAGGCTGCCGTCCAATTCTTGAACTGCATTCTCTTGCATCCGGTTCAACGACGACTGAAGCGCCCCAACAGCGCCGCGGGGCATAAGGCTAGGCTTGTTCCGGCTCTTATTCGGCTCTACCGCGGGCGTTTTAGGCGGCTCCGTCTTTGGAGATTTCGCTGGCGCAGATGATAGAATACCTTTACGTGCCATTACCGCCCCCATGCTTTCTGGATCATGCTTTCGATCTCATCATTCACAAGATTGAGTGAATCCACCGCGCGGTCATAGGTCGTCCGATGAAACTGCGACCGGTCGACCTCATAGATGGTCTGATGGGTCAGCCCCGCGTCAGAAATCGCAGTGGATTTCAGCATCGGGGCCACCATGACTTCCTCGTCAAAGAGTTGCCGCAAGAAGGATAGAACCTGCTGCTGCGGCCCGTCATTCGGCTCGTAACGATTGATGAGGAAGCGCAGGAAGTCGAACTCCATGCTCGCCCCTGCATTAGAGACGACATCAAGCAGATCGGCGCTCATCTGTAGAAATTGCGACATGGATGCGACGTCGAGCATGTTCGGGACCACTGTGATCAACACACCCGTCGAGGCGCAGAGCGCCGACATGGTTAGATAGCCCAATTGCGGCGGACAATCGAAGATAACCACGTCGTAATTCTGCTCTACATCCTGCAAGGAGGTCGCCAAACGCGCGAAAAATGGAGGCTGCGTATTGTTAAGCAGTGCCTGAGGCGTTTCGTGCTCGAACTCCTGTAGCATCAATCCGCCGGGGGCAAGATCAATACCCGTAAAGAAGGTGTTTTGGATCACATCGGCCAAGGGGACGGGATCACCATAGCGGATCGCATCGTAAATGGTGCCGGAGTTCAGGAAATCATACTCAGGCCGATAGCCAAACAGCGTTGTTAGAGACGCTTGCGGGTCGATATCGACACAGAGCACGCGGTAGCCTTTAAGGGCCAGCCGCTGTGCCGCATGGATCGCGCTCGTGGTTTTGCCGCTACCGCCTTTGAAGTTCAAAAAGGACAATACTTGCAGTTTGTCCCCTTCACGACGGCCGCGTTGATAGGCGCCGCGGGATTTAGCGGTGGATTCCAAAGTCCGTCGGATCGACAGTAGATCGTCCGCACTGTAGTGCCGCCGCCCGCCCGGGCTGGTCTGGACATCGACGATCTTATTGTCGAAATGGAGTTTGCGAAGGAAGCTCGTGGAAATGCCAAGCAATTCAGCCGCTTCCCCGGCGGAGAACCGGCGCAACTCCTTGCGCGCGTCGGGCGCAAAGACCTTCAGCATGTGACTTTCCAACGCCTCGGAAAGCGTTTCCGCATTACGGCGGATCCGTGTATTGATGTGTACCGTGTCCGTCACATCTGCCCTCGCTCTCAGTAACGCTATTATTCGGTAGCGCTTTTGTTTCCGTTACTTAATGCGATTGGAGCGAAGCTTGCAATAGATTCTTGCGGAAGGAGTGGGCAAGGCGGCATTAATTATCTGGGCCAAACGCAAAGATAGAATGTCCCATTCGACCGAAGTGACTGTAAATAAACAATAAAACTATTCTTGCGGCAACAGGCCCTCGCCAACCACGAGTTAACCCCACGGGCGAGTTCGCTTGCCCTTGTTAGAGCCACATCCTTCCTTTTGCGGGAATCACAGGCGGGTCAAGTTGACCTTCTGTCCTTCTGAGCGAGGTAAAATCAAAGCCAGCCTGTCTTCCTAGGTATTTTCACGCCCACAGGCTCTGGCGTCCGAAGGATAGTCCTGACACTCTGCGCGTGCGATGGGGCCGCGGGCTCCTATTCGGGGGAGGCCTCCGCGAGATGGTCGATATTTGGAGCGGTATCACGCAGGCCTTTTGGCTTGTCCTTACCTTCGATGCCGAGCTGGTGGAGATCGCCGGCCGGTCCCTTCGTGTCACCCTTTCCGCTTTGGCTGTCGCCTGCCTGATCGCGCTGCCCCTCGCCGCTTTGGTCGCCGTCAAACGGTTCCGCGCGAGGCGGTTGGTCATTGCGATATTGAACGCGCTCATGGGGCTGCCGCCGGTCGTGGTGGGGCTGATCGTCTATGTGGTTCTCTCCCGCTCCGGACCGCTTGGGGTGTTTGGGCTGCTCTTCACGCCGACGGCGATGATCATCGCGCAGGTGATCATTATCGTGCCGCTGATCGCTTCCATCGCGCATCAGTCGATCCGTGAGCTTTGGCAGGAATATCATGACCTTCTGATTTCGATGAATGTCACGCAGGGCCAGAAGATACGGACCCTGCTCTGGGACTCTCGCCGTGCGTTGCTGACTGCGGCACTTGCGGGGTTTGGCCGCGCGATTGGCGAGGTCGGAGCGATTATGATCGTCGGGGGCAATATCGACCATGCGACGCGGGTGCTGACCACGGCCATCGCCCTTGAAACCGGCAAGGGGGAGTTCGCCTTGGCGCTCGCCCTCGGGTTTGTGCTGATTGGGCTGGCGGTGGCGGTGAACCTCGCCATCCATTGGCTGGGCCGGACAGAGCGGGAGGGCCGGTGGTGACGCAGCTTTTCCCGATGCAAGCCAAAGCGATTGAAAGCCGCAGGCGGGGGCAGCGGCTGGTGGGGCCGATCGATCTGGCGCTGGACGGTCAGGGCGCTACGGTTGTGATGGGGCCGAACGGCGCGGGGAAGACCACGCTGTTGCAATTGCTGCACGGCACCGCACGGCTCTCGGTCGGAGAGATCGAGTGGGCTTGCTCGACCGAGGAGGCGCGGCATCACCAAGCATTTGTCTTTCAGCGCCCTGTTATGCTGCGTCGGACGGTACTTGAGAACCTCATCTACCCCTTGCGTCTGCGCGGCGTGTCAAAGGCCCACGCGCGAAAAGAAGCCGAGGAATGGGCCAACCGCGTCGGGTTAGAGCCACTTTTGGGCCGCGCGGCCCCGGTGCTCTCGGGCGGTGAGCAGCAAAAGTTGGCCCTTGCCCGTGCGCTGATCTGCAAGCCTAAATTGCTGTTTCTGGATGAGCCCTGTGCCGCATTGGACGGGCGCGCGACGCGAGAAATCGAGGCGATTTTGCAATCGGCGAAATCGACCGGCACGCGGCTGATCCTATCGACACATGACCTCGGCCAAGCACGCCGTTTGGCCGATGACGTTTTGTTTCTGCTGGGGGGCCGTCTGCATGAGGCCGGTCCCGCAAATGTGTTTTTCAACCGACCTGAGACCGCAGAGGCTCAGGCATTTCTAAGAGGAGATATCGTAGAATGAAACATTGGATGATCGGCGCAATTTCCGCGCTAGCGATGAGCAGTGCCGCGCAGGCCGCGGATGTGATGAAGATGGCGGTGACCACCTCGTTCAATAACTCGGGCCTTGCGGACGTGCTCTTGCCCGAGATCGCGGCGGACCTTGATCTGGATGTGCAACTGCTGGTCGTCGGTACCGGCCAAGCGATCAAACTAGGCGAGGCAGGCGACGTGGATGCGATCCTCGTCCATTCGCGCAAGGCGGAAGAAGCCTTTGTCGAAGGTGGCTTTGGCAGCCACCGGACCGAGATCATGTATAACGATTTCGTCTTCATCGGGCCGAAAGACGATCCGGCGGGCATCGAAGGGTCAGAGGCGGCCACGGCTGCCTTGAGCGCGATCGCCGAGGCGGAATCTGCCTTCGTAAGCCGGGGCGACGACAGCGGCACCCATAAAAAGGAACTGTCCCTTTGGGCCGAAGCGGGCCTTGACCCGGCGACATTCGGGGATTGGTACAACGCCGTTGGCGCGGGCATGGGCGCCGCGCTCAACACCGCGTCGGGGATGCCCGCCTATGTCATGTCGGACCGCGCGAGCTGGCTGAACTTCGGAAACAAAGGCGATCTGGCGCTGCTCTACGCGGGCGATCCGGTTCTGTTTAACCAATATGCCTATCTGCCGGTGAATCCCGAAATGCATGGGCATGTGAAAAACGATCTGGCCTTCAAGCTGGAGGATTGGCTGACATCAGACCGCGCGAAAACCTTGATCAATGACTACAAGATCAACGGTGAGACGCTCTTTGTCTTCAACGCGGCAGAGGCTGAATAGCCTTTGTTAGAGACCATCCGCGCCAGCCGGGGCGCGGGTGGTTTATTCGGGCAGGTCGCCGTGGATCGCGAATTGCTCAAGCCCCGCATCCTGCGGCTGGATCATGCGGAAGCTTTCGCGCACGCCCGCCTCGGTCAACTCGCGCGCCACGGTGAGCAGGCAATTGGGCGCGTGATCGGCGCAGAGGTCGACCATCTGCGCCAGTTCCTCTTTCGCCACGGGGCGCGCGGCATCGACCGAGGGCGCGCCGTAGTATGTCACGAAATGCTGCGCCAGCAGAGCCGTGAGCGCCTCGACCTCGGCCTCTTCGATTTGGGTGACGGCGACGAAGGTGACGCGGCCGAAGGTCTCCAGCCCCAGCCAGCCGTTGGCGAAAGCTTGGCGTGCCTTGCCGGTGAGATCACCCTCGGTCCAGTCCGAGAACTCGAACCCGCCCGAGATGCACCATTCGCCGGTGCGGGCGGGGGAGGCGAAGACATTGCGGTCGCTTTCGTCGAAATGGATCGCGCGGGCGAGTTTGAGGGTCATGGGGCGGGCTCCAATAAGCTGGTGAGCGGGATGAGGCGGGTGGTCTCACCGTCCCGCAGTAACATGCCGAAATCCTCGTCGACACCGATGAATGTACCGCTTTGGCCCTGCACGGTCACATGCGTATCGAGGTCGAAGACCAACCCGCGCCATTCATTATGCAGCGCCTTCGGGCCGAGGTCTTCCCAGCGGTTGATCCAATGCAAGCTGTGCCGCGCCCAGGATTCCACGAGGGCAGGGGGCTGGACCTCGGCGCAGCCTTCGGCATAGAGCGCGGTTTGATCAGGGGTGAGGCCGGTCCGGGCCATCTCGGGATCGTCTTCAGGGTAGAGCGGCAGGGTGAAGCCCACGACGAGCCAGTCGGGCACCGCCTGAGCGTCACTCGTGGATGCTACCATGCGAAAACGGCCACAGGAAGCGCCGTTGAGGCGAATGCCGCCGTCCCAGTCGAGCTGCACCGCCACCTCAGGCGGCGACAGCGCGCCGAGTGCATTTTGGAAGCCCACCCCGCAGAGCGGCAACATCGCCACGGCGCGCGCCAGCGGCACCTCGGGGGCGAAGACCAGCGCGGCCTCGATCTCCGTCTCGCCCAGCCGATAGCAAATCAGCCCCGCGTCGCAGCCCTCGGCCGCGCGGGTGCAGGCGGCGACGACGGCATCGCCGGCCACCGCCTCGCCCGACATCAGCGGCGGAAAGGACAGCGGTTCGCTCATGCCGCGCCGGCGTCCACGAGTTTCTTGGCGATGGCGTGGAAGGCCGCGGCCTGCTTGCTGTCGGGCTGGCTCACGGTGATCGGCGCGCCGCCGTCAGAGGCCAGGCGGATCTGCAGGTCGAGCGGCACTTCGGCGAGCAGCGGCACGCCCCATTTTTCGGCTTCGGAGGCGACACCGCCGTGGCCAAAGACATGTTCCTCGTGGCCGCAATTGGAGCAGACATGGGTCGACATGTTCTCGATCATGCCGATGATCGGCACCTTGAGCTGGTTGAACATGTCGATGCCCTTGCGTGCGTCGATCAGAGCCACATCCTGCGGGGTAGAGACGATCACCGCGCCGTCGACTTGCGCCTTTTGCGCCAGCGTCATCTGCACGTCACCGGTGCCCGGCGGCAGGTCCACGATCAGCACGTCGAGGGCGCCCCATTGCACCTGCGTCATCATCTGCTGCAGCGCGCCCATCAGCATCGGCCCGCGCCAGACCACGGCCTGATCCTCGTTGGTCATCAGACCGATCGACATCATGGTGACGCCGTGGTTGCGCATCGGCAGGATGGTCTTGCCGTCGGGCGAGGCGGGCCTGCCCGAAACGCCGAGCATCCGCGGCTGGCTGGGGCCGTAAACATCGGCATCCAAGAGACCCACGCGGCGGCCTTGCGCGGCCAGCGCACAGGCGAGGTTCGCCGATACGGTGGATTTGCCGACACCGCCCTTGCCCGAGGCCACGGCGATGATCCGGTCGACACCGGGGATCTTCTGCGGGCCCGTGGGCTCTGCCTTGCGTTGCGGCTTGAGGTCGGGCGGCGGGGCTTTTTCGCTGTGGCCGGTCAGCACGATGGAGACCTTCGAGACCCCCTCGACCTGCGCCAGTGCCGCTTCGGCTTGCGCCTTGGCTTCCTCGTAGGCCTTGGCCTGCGCGGGCGGGATTTCCATCACGAAACGCACCGCGCCGGTGTTGTCCACGTTGAGCGCGCGCATCACGCCGCTGGCCACTATATCGGTGCCCGTGGCCGGATCGGTCACGGTTTTCAAGGCGGTCAGGACCGCGTCTCTGCTGGCAGTCACGTCGCTTATGCCTCGCCCTTGTCCGCGCCGGCAATGGTGCCGTCGATGGTATGTTCGAGACCCAGTTCGGGGATCGAGATCACGGCCTTGACCGGGAAAGTCTTACCAGCGGTGTCATGCTCGCGCATGGCCTTTTCGATGGCCTGTTGCGAGGTCACGCCGACCTGCTTGAGAAACTTGCGCATCGACATGTTAAAGTCTTCGCTCATGGGTGGCTCCTGTGCTTGAGGGCGGCCTAGTGGTCGCGCCGTTTGGAGAGGTAATCGTCGGTGGTGCGGAGGCGGGGCCGCTCGGCGCCCGTCATCGGGTTATTGGTGCTGTGATACTGCGCATTGATGCGGCAGTCATCGCACATCTGGATCATCCGCAGCTTGGCCTCGTCGGCGAACATGGAATGGCTGCGCAGCTTGTCGGTGATCCGCTCGACGGTGGATTTCACGCCGAAGAGGCTGCCGCATTCCACGCAGGCAAAGGGTTCTTCCTCGTTCAGCACGCGCTGGCTCAGGGCCGCCTCGGTCAGGTCGAGCCGCGGCGCGAGGGTGATGGCATCCTCGGGGCAGACATTGGCGCAGAGGCCGCATTGCAGGCAGGCGTCTTCCTGAAAGCGCAGTTGCGGCAGGTCCGGGTTGTCGCCCAAGGCCCCCGAGGGGCAGAGCGACACGCAGGAGAGGCAGAGCGTGCAGGCGTTCTTGTCCACGAGCACGGCACCGTAGGGGGCACCGGCGGGCAGGTCGAGCACCTCCGCCTCGGGGTTGAGTGCGCGCGCGGATTGGCGGGCGATCTGGCGGCGGCTGCCCATGGGGCGCACGGGCTGGGCGACCGGGGCAGGGGCCGCGCCATCGTAGAGAATGTCGGTCAGCGCCTCGGGGTCGGGGGTGTCGATGAGCGACATCCGCGCTTCCCCCGCAATGGCGCGGGCCAGCGCGGTCTGGGTCTCGATGGCATCCCGGTCGGCCTTGGGGCCGAGGAGGAGCGAGACATGGGCGAAACCGGCGGCAAGGGCGGCGAGCGCCTCGGCATGGCCGAAGGCGGCGAGCGCGTCGAGTTCCATCGGGACGACGTCGGCGGGCAGCCCGCGCCCGTGCCGCGCGGCGAGGCGGATCATCTCGGCGCCGTGGGCGTCGTGGACCAAAAGGCGCGGCGCGTCGCCGCCCGCTTCAAGATAGGCGCGCGCCAACGTCTGCACCCGGCGCATCGTGAAATCTACGGGCGGCGCGTCATAGCTGATCGCGCCCGAGGGGCAGGCCGAGGAACAGGCGCCGCAGCCCGCGCAGATCATCGGATCGACGGTGACGTGATCGCCGTCGGGGGTGATCGCACCGGTGGGGCAGAGGTCGAGGCAGGCGGTGCAGCCGGTCTGACCGGCGCGGGAATGGGCGCAGAGCAGCGGCTCGGTACGCACGTAGAGCGGCTGCTCGAAGGTGCCGGTGAGATGCGAGGCGGCGAGCACGGCGGCGGCCACGGCGGGCGGGTGGCCCGGATCGGCGCGCAGGTAGCCTTCGCGTTTCTCATGGGCGGGGAACAGCGGCGTCTCGCCGCGCAGGTCGAGGATTATGTCGCACTGGCTGCGCGCGCCGTCGCGCGGTGCGGTCCAGCTTAGCGGGCCACGGCCGCGCGGATCGACCTGCCGCAGCGCGTCGATCACCACCTCGAACTGGCCGAGCGCACCCTTGGCGCGGCGGAGCTTGCCGGAAATGAGATCGAAATCGCGAACCTCGGGCAGGTTGTCCTCGGCCTCGGTCACCGCGTCGTCCATCAACAGCGTGACGCTGAGGTGGTCCTTGAGTTGCGCCGCCGCTTCCAGAGCCGCCGGGCCACGCCCGACGATCAGGCAAAGCCCTTCCGAGGCGACGTCGATGGTTTTCTCAGCCGGAACGTCCAACAGCGCTTCCGTCGCGAGGGCGGACATTTTGGGTAGTTTGTCCCGGGGGTCATCGGACCATCCGGCCCGGTCGCGCAGGTCCAAGAGGGGGGCAGGGGGCAGGCCCAATTCCTCGGCCAATTCGGTAAAGACCCGCTCTTCTTGGGTGCAGCATAAAATCGCATCGCCCGCGGTGAGCGCCTTGGCCGCGCGGTCGATCTGGGTGGTGCAAAGGGCCGAACAGGGGGGGGAGACCGCCAAACCGCTACGCTCGGCCAATGCATCGGAATCAATACGCTGCGACTCTGCGCAATCGCATGTTATCAATGTCTTGGCCATGAATTTTCCCTTATCTCGCCCGTCAATCCGCGGCCTCTCCGGCGGCGGCTGAGGCCCCAAGCTAGACGGGATTTGCCACCCCCTACAACCGAAATTCGCCCCGCGATCGCGTCGCGACAGGGGCGATCGGCGGGGCGGCGCGGCTCCTTGCGGCTCGGGTGATTCGATATCAGCGATTTGCCTGTTTTCCGATCAAAATACTCAAGTTAGACAAATAGGCCGAGGCTCCATTGATGGGCAGAACCGGCGGGCCATCTTGTCTCGAAAGCCGGGTTTTTCGGGCCTCGGCGCGGATTAGCGCTTCCCCCGGACCGGGCTTTCCGGCGAAGGTCTTCGAAACGGAGGAGCGACTTGATTCACAACCCGACAATGTATCGGACGATGCCCTTGGGCATTGTACTGCGGCGCGCGCCGGGTGTGACCCGTTGGGCCAAGTGGAGCTGGAAAGCGACCGCCGTGCTGCCCGGTGCGGAAAAGGCGGATTGGCGTGAACTGCGCCGCGAGGGTGAGACTGTCGAATACCACGCCGCGACCCTCAAGCTGGAGCTCCACGGCGCCGAGACCGAAGCCTATGTGCACGGGCTGGGCGCGGATGTGCCATGTGTCTATGTCGTGATGCGCCCCATTCCCGGCGCGACAGACCGACCCTTCAAGCTCGCCCTTGTGACCGCATCGCCCTATGAGGCGCAGGACTATTGCGACAGCGCCGAAGAGGTCGTGGAAAAGGTCGCGATGACGCCGGGGTTGATCGCATGGGCGCAGGAATTCGTCGAAGAGTTCCATCAAGAAGAAGCCTTCGTCAAACGCCGCCGGGATCGTCTGCGCACCGATCGCAAGCAAGACGGTATCGGCGACCCGCGCATCGAAAAGCCCGCCGACATCTACGCCTCGCCCGCGTTGAAACGAAAGCGTCTGGCATGAGCGGTTTCTGGCAAAAGCGCCGCGCCGCCGTCGCCGCCGAGGCGGAGGCCGAAGCGCGCCTTCACGAAGCCCGCGCCGCCGCCGCCGAAGAGGCCGCGCTGGCTGAGCGTAGCGATGATGATCTGCTGGCCGAGTTCGACCTGCCCGCGCCCGAGGATCTGGTAAGCGGCGAACAGCTGCGCGCCTTTCTCAAGGCGCAACTGCCGCAACGGCTCAAGACCCGTGCGCTGCGCAGTTTTTGGAAAACCAACCCGGTGCTCGCCTGCCTTGACGGGTTGAACGACTATGACGACGATTACACAGCGGCGGCCACCGCTGGAAAGCCGGTCAACACGATCTACAAAGTGGGCCGGGGCATGGTCGCGAAGGTCGAAGAGGTGCTGACCGCCGAGGCTGACGCGCCGGAAGAGATGGCCGAGGCAGAAGCGCCCGCGCTGGCACCGACCCATGATGTCGTCGTGCCGGGCCCGCGGCGCACCGAAACGGCTCTGGCTCAAGACGCGCCTTACGAGGCGCAGACGGTGACCCCCGAAGAAGACGCCGAGGCGCAGCCTGCGCCGACCCACCGCCGCATGCGGTTTCACTTCGCCAGCGATCTGGCACAGGACATGGAAGGTAGCAGCGCATGACCCAATTGGCCGCGACGCCCCTGCCCGAAGAAGACCGCCTGCGCGCGGACCTCTACAACTTCATGGGGCTTATCCTTTCCGGCCCGCCGGATCAGATCCTGCTGGATCAATGTGCCGCCCTGTCGGGCGACGACAGCGAATTGGGGCAGGGGTTTAAAGCGCTCTCCAAACTGGCCGCCAAGACCAAACCCGCGGGGGCCGAGAGCGAGTTCAACCGGCTCTTCATCGGTCTGGGCCGGGGCGAACTGTTGCCCTATGCCAGCTTCTACCTCACCGGCTTTCTCAACGAAAAGCCGCTGGCCGCACTGCGCCAAGACATGGTCGCACGCGGGTTGGAGCGGGCGGCGAATGTGTTCGAGCCGGAAGACAACATCGCCTCATTGATGGAGATGATGGGCGCGATGATCGCAGGCCGTTTCTCGGCCCCCGCGACGGTGGCGCAGCAAAAGACATTCTTTAACCGGCATATCGCGCCTTGGGCCGGGCATTTCTTTGCCGACCTCGAAGGCGCGAAAAACTCGGTCTTCTACGCCCCGGTGGGCAAGATCGGCCGGGCCTTCATGCAGATTGAGGCCGAAGCCTTCCGGCTGAGCAAAGACGACTAGACCAAGCGGGATGAGACAGGCGGGGCCGCGCGCCCCTGAACAAGAGACGTAACAGGAGAGAGAAGATGACACGCAAGCCAGAGGGATCCACCGACACAGCCGTTCGCAAGGATCGGCGCGACTTCCTGAAATTCGCGGGCAGCGCCGCGCCTTTGGCCGCCGTCGCCGTGGCCACCACAGGGACCGAGGCCGAAGCGGCCAAGGCGCCCGACCTGTCGTCGGACCGTATCCAAGACACCGAACACACGCGGGCCTATTACGCCGCTGCGCGGTTCTGACCAGATAACCGGGGCGCGGCCCCGAAAATTGGCAGGGCGACAACGCCCGCCGTTCAATAGCCACCTCAGGCGGGTCCAGCCCGCGCATAGGGAGTGAAGATATGTTGAGGAAAAAGACCAATGGGGTCGCGCGGTCTGCGCAGCGGACAGGCATCATGTCCGATGTGGCGCGCAGCGGTATTGACCGGCGCGCGTTCCTGCGCGGCTCGGGACTTGCCATCGGTGGACTTGCCGCAATCGCGGGCACCGCGGGCAGCGTGCAACAGGCCAGCGCCGACACCGCCGCTGTCAGCGGCAAGATGGAAGTCAAGAAATCCGTCTGCACCCATTGCTCGGTCGGTTGCACAGTCATCGCCGAAGTGTCGGACGGTGTTTGGCTGGGTCAGGAACCCGGTTGGGACAGCCCCTTCAACCTCGGTGCGCATTGCGCCAAGGGCGCCTCGGTCCGTGAGCACGCCCATGGCGAGCGCCGCCTGAAGTACCCGATGAAGAAGGTCGGTGGCGAATGGCAGCGGATCTCTTGGGATCAGGCGATCAACGAGATCGGCGACAAGATGCTGTCGATCCGTGACACCTCCGGCCCGGATTCGGTTTACTGGCTGGGCTCGGCGAAACACTCCAACGAACAGGCCTATCTGTTCCGCAAGTTCGCGGCCTACTGGGGCACCAACAACGTCGACCACCAGGCGCGGATTTGCCACTCCACCACCGTGGCGGGCGTGGCGAACACATGGGGCTACGGCGCCATGACCAACAGCTACAACGACATCCACAAGTCGCGTGCGATCTTCATTATCGGCGGCAACCCTGCCGAGGCGCACCCGGTCTCGCTTCAGCACGTGCTGAAGGCGAAGGAAGAGAACAACGCGCCGCTCATCGTCTGCGATCCGCGTTTCACCCGCACCGCGGCCCATGCCGACGAATATGTGCGCATGCGTCCCGGTTCGGACGTGGCGCTGGTCTGGGGCATCCTCTACCACATCTTCGAGAACGGCTGGGAGGATGAGGAATTCATCCGCACCCGCGTCTGGGGCATGGATGAGATCCGCAAGGAAGTCGCCAACTGGACGCCTGACGAGGTCGAGCGCGTTACCGGCGTGCCCGGCTCCCAGCTTGAGCGCGTCGCGCGCACGCTGGCCAACCACCGTCCCGGCACCGTGATCTGGTGCATGGGTGGCACACAGCACACCAATGGCAACAACAACACCCGCGCCTACTGCATTCTGCAGTTGGCCCTTGGCAACATGGGCACCGCGGGTGGCGGCACCAACATCTTCCGCGGCCACGACAACGTGCAGGGCGCGACCGACCTCGGCGTTCTGGCCGATACACTGCCGGGCTACTACGGTCTGTCCGATGGCTCTTGGGCGCATTGGGCGCGTGTTTGGGGAGAGGATCTGGAATGGATCCAGAGCCGTTTCGCCGCTTGGACCGATGGCGCAGGCGAAGAGCAGCGCATGATCAACCTCACCGGCATCCCGGTGTCGCGTTGGATCGACGGCGTGCTTGAAGATCGCGAGAACCTCGAACAGCCCGACAACACCAAAGCGATGGTACTCTGGGGCCACGCGCCGAACTCCCAAACCCGTCAGGGCGAGATGAAAACGGCGATGGAGAAACTCGACCTTTTGGTCGTGGTCGACCCATACCCCACCGTTTCCGCCGTTCTGCATGACCGCACCGAAGACACCTATCTTCTGCCGGCCTGTACGCAGTTTGAAACCTCCGGCTCGGTCACCGCATCCAACCGCTCGCTCCAGTGGCGCGAAAAGGTCGTGGAGCCACTGTTCGAAAGCCTGCCCGACCACACGATCCTCTATAAGTTCGCCAAGAAGTTCGGCTTTGAAGAACGCATGTTCCGCAACATCGAGGTGAATGGTGAAGAGCCGCTCATCGAAGACCTGACGCGCGAGTTCAACAAGGGCATGTGGACCATCGGCTACACCGGGCAGTCGCCCGAGCGGATGAAGATGCACATGCAGAACCAGCATACTTTCGACAAAACTACCCTGCGCGCCGTCGGCGGCCCGGCAGATGGCGATTACTACGGCATGCCGTGGCCCTGCTGGGGCACGCCCGAGATGAAGCACCCGGGCACGGCGAACCTCTATGACATGTCGCTGCCAGTTGCAGATGGCGGTCTGACCTTCCGCGCCCGTTTCGGCGTGGAACGTGATGGTGAGAACCTTCTGGCTGAGGGCGTCTATTCCAAAGGGTCCGAGATCAAGGACGGCTATCCCGAATTCACCATGCAGATGCTGATTGACTTGGGTTGGGACAGTGATCTGACAGCGGATGAGCGTCGCATCATCGAAGCCGTCGCCGGTTACGAAGCGCCGCAAAACGCCGATGACGGGCAGGCGGAAGTCGGTGAAACTTCGCAACAGGGTGAGATTGATTCCGATTACGTGGCCCAAGTCGGCGGCATCAACTGGAAGACCGACCTGTCGGGCGGCATCCAGCGGGTGGCGATCGCACATGGCTGCGCCCCCTTCGGCAACGCCAAGGCCCGCTGCGTGGTCTGGACCTTCCCCGATCCAGTGCCGAAACACCGCGAGCCGCTTTATTCCAACCGGCGTGATCTGGTGGCGGATTATCCGACCTATGACGACAAGACCTTCTGGCGGGTGCCGACGCTCTATGCATCGATCCAAAAGAACGACTTCTCGCAGGAATTCCCGATCATCCTCACCTCTGGCCGTCTGGTTGAATATGAGGGCGGCGGGGATGAGACCCGGTCGAACCCATGGCTGGCCGAGCTGCAACAGAACATGTTCATCGAGATCAATACCCGTGACGCCAACAACCTCGGTGTGCGCGACGGGTCCGATGTCTGGGTCGAAGGGCCCGAGGGCGGCAAGATCAAGGTGATGGCGATGGTGACCGAACGGGTGGGCGAGGGCGTGGCCTTCATGCCCTTCCACTTCGGCGGGCACATGGGCGGCGTCAGCCTGCGGGACAAATACCCCGATGGGGCCGACCCGATCGTGCTGGGCGAAAGCACCAACACCGTGCAGACCTACGGCTACGATTCAGTCACACAAATGCAGGAGACCAAAGCGACTCTCTGCAAGATCATGCCAGCGTAAGGAGACAAGAGAATGGCAAGAGCAAAGTTTCTCTGCGATGCCGAGCGCTGCATCGAATGCAACGCCTGCGTCACGGCTTGTAAGAACGAACACGAGGTGCCTTGGGGCATCAATCGCCGCCGCGTGGTGACCATTCAGGACGGCCAGCCGGGCGAACGCTCGATCTCGGTCGCCTGTATGCACTGCTCAGACGCGCCCTGCATGGCGGTCTGCCCAGTGGATTGTTTCTACCAGACCGACGACGGCATCGTGCTGCACTCCAAAGACCTCTGCATTGGCTGCGGCTACTGCTTCTACGCCTGCCCCTTCGGCGCGCCGCAGTACCCGCAGGCCGGCAACTTCGGCAGCCGCGGCAAGATGGACAAATGCACCTTCTGCGCTGGCGGCCCCGAGGAAAACCACAGCCAAGCCGAGTTCCAGAAGTACGGTCGCAACCGGATCGCGGAAGGCAAGCTGCCGATCTGCGCTGAAATGTGCTCGACCAAGGCGCTGCTGGCCGGTGACGGGGACATGGTCTCCGACATCTACCGCGAGCGCGTGGTCGCACGCGGCTTCGGCTCCGGCGCTTGGGGCTGGGGCACGGCTTACGAGCAAAAGGGCCAGTAACGGCTTTCGGGGGCGGCCTGCTCGGGCCGTCCCTTTTCTCCATATCTGTCTAGCCGGGGGATTTCCCATGCTGCGCCACCTGATGGCTTTTTTCATTCTCGCCTTGGCCGCGCTGCCGGTCAGCGTCACGGCGCAGGACGTGCGCCTGCCTGAGAACGCGACCCCTTCGGCCATCGACCGCGCCAGCACCGGCGGCGCGCAGAACTTGGCCGATATCGAACGGCGTCAGAACGGCGCAGAGATCGACGATGGGTTCCGGCGTAACAATCTGGGCGGTGATGCGGCCACGGTGCCAAGCCTTGGCCCGCTCGGCGGACGCTCCGACCCCGACCTCTGGCGCGGCATCCGATATAACGAATTGCCCGTGCGCGTCAGCACGATGAACAAGACGGGCCGCGTCCTTGTCCAAGACAACGGGATGTGGTGGCAGCAATTCCGCGAAGGCCCACTGGCGACCTATGGCGCTTGGCTGCTTGCCGGGACGCTGGCCGTGCTGCTGCTCTTTTACCTTTTGCGGGGCCGGATCCGCATCGAAGGCGGCAAGGTCGGGCGCACCGTCACCCGCTTTAAAGCCATTGAGCGTTTCGCGCATTGGATGCTGGCGGGCTCGTTCATCCTGCTCGCGCTGACGGGCTTGGCCACGCTTTTTGGCCGCAAGGTCGTCATCCCTCTGCTGGGGCATGAGTTCAACTCGACCCTGTTGACCGGCTCCAAGTTCATCCACAACAACGTCTCATGGGCCTTCATGATTGCGCTCGTCATGGTCTTCGTCATGTGGATTTGGCACAATATCCCGAACAAGACCGATTGGGTCTGGATCAAACAGGGCGGCGGTTTCATCGGTGACAAACACCCGCCCGCCAAGAAGTTTAACTTCGGGCAAAAGATCGTCTTCTGGGCCGTGATCCTGCTGGGCTTCTCGGTCTCGCTTTCGGGGCTGTCGCTACTCTTTCCCTTCGAAATTCAGCTTTTCGGGCATACGTTCAACATCATCAATGACATCGGCATGGCCGAGGCCGCGGGCTTTGGTCCGCTTCAGGGCGATCTGACGCCGCATGCCGAAATGCAATATGCCCAGCTGTGGCACGCGATCATCGGCTTTCTGATGATGGCGGTGATCTTGGGCCATATTTACATCGGGACGCTCGGCATGGAAGGCGCCTTTGACGCCATGGGCAATGGCGAGGTCGATGAGCGTTGGGCCGAACAGCACCACTCGCTCTGGCTCGATGAGGTCAAACAAGACAAACGGACCCCCGCAGAATGACGGGCGGCGGCGTTCAAATCAAAGGAGACGCGCGATGAAAGCCATGTTGGCAGGGTTTCTGGGCGTCGCGGTGATCGGCGTCGTGGCCTATTTCGGGCTGCATGAGATAGGCTTTTCCTCCGCCGAGGTCTATTCAGGTGAAAACGTCCGGCTCGACTGACACCAAAGAGGCATATCATGGCGGCAGGCGATGAATACGGCGGCACGCTCGAAGGCGCGTCGATCCTTGTGATCGACGATGAACCGGGGATGCGCCATTTCCTCACCAAGATATTGGAGCCGCGCGTCAAACGCGTGGCCCAAGCGGCCTCTCCTGCGGAGGCCACCAAACTTTTGGACGAGGCGCATTTCAATGTGGTCGTCTTGGACAATGTGATGCCCGGTAAGACCGGTCTGGAATGGGTCGTCGAACAACGCCGCAAGGGGTTCTACGCCGACACGGTCCTGATCACCGCCTATGCCGATCTTGAAACCGCCATTGCCGCACTCCGGGCGGGCGTGAGTGATTTCGTGCTGAAACCCTTCCGGGCGAACCAAATCCTCGGCGCGGTGTCGCGCACCTTGGATCGCAAGAACCTGCGCCGCGACAATACCCTGCTCCGGCGCGAATTGCAGGGTGGCACGGCGGTGCAGATGCTCGGCAAGTCCGAGGCGCTGTCGAAGGTGCGCGGCATGCTCAACCGTCTTGCCCCGGTGCCGACGCCGGTGCTCTTCACCGGTCCCAGCGGCACGGGCAAGGAGTTGGCCGCGCGGCAGTTGCAGCAAATGTCCGACCGCGCCGATAATCCCTTCGTCGCGGTGAACTGCGCCGCCATCACGCCGGACCGGATCGTCCCCGAACTCTTTGGCGCGGTGGAGGGGAACGAAACCCTGCAACCGGGGCTGTTCCTCTTGGCCGACGGCGGCACGTTGTTTCTGGACGAAGTGGCGCAGATGCCGGAGCAGCTACAGGCGGCGCTTTTGCGGGTGTTGGAAGACCAGCGCATCCGGCCCGACGGGGCAGAGCGGGAGATTCCGTTGAACCTGCGGTTCCTGTTCGCCACCAACGCCGACCTGCCCAAGGCGGTGGAAGAGGGGCGTTTCCGCGCCGACCTCTATCACCGCATGAATGTGGTCGAGGTCGCGATGCCGCCGCTCAAGGACCGGTCTGAGGATATCGTCGAACTGGCGGCGATGTTCATGCAGCAGTTTTCGACCGCGCTCGGCATGCCCGCGCTGCGTTTGGATGCGGAGACTTTGCTGAAACTGCGCCGTTACGACTGGCCCGGAAATGTGCGCGAATTGCGCAACCTGATCGAACGCTCGGTGATCCTCGGCAGCCTGCCCGAAGCCTTTGCGGGCCATGGCGCGGTCGATGGGCCACGGGCGATTGAAGATCTCGAACTGGTCACGCAGCGCCATATGCTGCACATCCTTGATCTGTCGAACGGCAACCGGGCCGAGGCCGCGCGCCGCTTGGGCGTGTCGCGCAAAACCGTCGACCGCAAGCTCGCCGCTTGGGCCGCCGAAGGGTTGGATATCGAGGCGTTTTGACGGATAAAGCTATGCGAAACGCGCATATCTGTTCCGCATGTGGGGAATCTGCATCGGATTCGCGGAATACCATTCTATCACGGGCGCTGTTGTAGGGAGGATATCCTTGCCGGGACCGCTCCTCTAAACCCGTTATTCCATCTGAACCGATCCTGCCCGTCAAACGTTCCTGTTTCAGCGACAGTGTTGAAGCGGGGGGCGCCCGGTGACATCTGAAGCGCAAGCGTTAGAGGAGTAAATTCAATGCTGAAACAGATCGTTACCGTCACCGCGCTCGCCGCGGTCACCGGCACCGCAGCCTTTGCCCAAGACAATGACACGCTCCGCGTCGGCATGTCGGGCGGCTATTTCCCCTTCACCTTCGTGAAGCAGGACGTGCTTCAGGGTTTTGAAGTCGATGTCATGAACGCCGTTGGCGAAGAGGCGGGTTTCGAGGTCGAGTTCGAGACCATGGCCTTCTCCGGCCTGATCGGCGCGTTGGACGCGGGCCGCATTGACACGATCGCCAACCAGATCACCATCACGCCTGAGCGTCAGGAAAAGTTCGCCTTTACCGCGCCTTATGTTTTTGACGGTGCGCAGGTCGTGACCAAAGAGGGCAACGAAGAGATCGGCGGCGTCGAAGACCTGCGCGGCAAAACCGTTGCGGTGAACCTCGGGTCGAACTTCGAGCAGCTTTTGAACGAGCTCGCCTTCGCGGATGAGATCGAGATCAAGACCTATGAGTCCAACATCGCCCAAGATACCGCGCTTGGCCGGGTCGATGCCTTTGTGATGGACCGGGTTTCTTCGGCGCAGCTCATTCAGGAAAGCCCCCTGCCGCTGCAACTGGCGGGCAAGCCCTTCTCCGAGATCCGCAATGCCCTGCCGTTCCAAGACAATGACGAAGGCCGCGCGCTGCGTGACCGTGTCAACACTGCGCTGGAATCCCTGCGCGAAGACGGTACACTGGCCGAAATCTCGGACAAGTGGTTCGGCACAGACATCACCAAAGCGGAGTAACCCATGCGGGCGCTAGACCTTGACTACATGCTGGGGCTGGTGCCCGTCATATTGGGCTACGTACCGCTGACCTTGTTCATGGCGGTGGCGGGGATGGTGTTTGCACTCATTCTTGCCTCGCTTTTGGCGGTCGAACGGGTTGTGAAAGTGCCCGTGCTCGACTGGTTCGTGATCGTTTTCATCAGCTTCTTTCGCGGCACGCCGCTGCTGGTGCAACTGTTTCTCTTCTACTTCGGTCTGCCGCAGGTGCTGTCGTTCCTGACCAATATCAGCGGTGTGACTGCCGCCATCATGGGGCTGACCCTGCATTTCGCCGCCTATATGGCCGAAAGCATCCGCGCCGCGATCATGGGGGTGGACCGCAGCCAATGGGAAGCGGCCCAGTCCATCGGCATGACCCAAGGTCAGATGATGTGGCGGATCATCCTGCCACAAGCCGCCCGGATCGCCGCGCCGACGTTGGTGAATTATTTCATCGACATGATCAAAGGCACCTCGCTCGCATTTACCCTCGGCGTGACCGAGATGATGGGCGCCGCACAGAAAGAAGCCGCCGGAAGTTTCCTTTATTTCGAGGCCTATCTCGTTGTCGCCATGATCTATTGGGTCATCGTCGAAGCGCTGAGCCAAGTGCAAAAGCGGCTTGAAACCTATCTGAATAAGGCGTTCGTGCGATGATCGATATCACTGGCCTGACCAAGGATTTCGGCGGCGCGCCGGTTCTGAACGGCATTGATTTTCAGATTGCCGAGGGCGAGCGGGTGGTCGTGATCGGCCCCTCCGGCACCGGCAAGTCGACCCTGCTGCGCTGTCTCAATTTCCTCGACGTGCCGCAAGAGGGGGTCATTCGCATCGGCGATGTGACCGTCGATGCCGCCAAGGCACGCAAGGCGGATATTCTGGCGCTGCGGCGTCGGACGGCGATGGTGTTCCAGAACTACGCGCTTTTCGCCAATAAGACGGCGAAAGAGAACATCATGGAAGCGCTCGTCACGGTGCAGAAACGGCCCAAGGCCGAAGCCGAAGAACGCGCGCTTTCGGTTCTGGCTGAGACCGGCTTGGCCGATAAGGCTGACAGTTTCCCGGCGGCGTTGTCCGGCGGGCAGCAACAGCGCGTTGGCATCGGTCGCGCCATGGCGCTCGGGGCGGAACTGATGTTGTTCGACGAGCCGACCTCGGCGCTCGACCCGGAATGGGTGGGGGAGGTGCTCGACCTGATGCGCGCGGTGGCAGAGCGCAAGCAGACCATGCTGATCGTGACCCATGAGATGCAGTTCGCCCGCGAGATCGCGGATCGGGTGATCTTTATGGACGGCGGGAAGATTGTTGAGAGCGGTGCGCCGTCGGAGATTTTTGGCGCGCCGAAGGATGCGCGTTTGCAGAAGTTCTTGAAACGGGTTGAGGGGTAGGGTGATTTTGCCACCGGGGCCCGGGACAAGCCGCAGGCGCCGGGCCATCGCCTGCCCGCCCGGACGGGTAGGCGATTTGGTGAGGCTGGGTGCAACCTCGCGAAGGCACATCATGGTTGAACCATGAAGTGGTACGAAGCGACGTTTGATCGCCAACCCGCGGGTAGGCGATGGCCCTCGTGAATGCAAAAAAGGCCCACCAATGGCGGGCCTTTCCATCAAAGCTAAACGCTCAAATCACTCCGCGCAGGCGCGGATCTTCTCGATGTCCGGACCATTCGGCGTGCGGCCAAGGTTGAACGGAGCCGACGCGTCACGCCATTTCGCGTAGTCGTTCAGATACTCCAACTGGCTCAGGTAGACTTTTGCGGAATCGGGGTTCTCGCAGGCGGTCTCTTCGATGGTCTCGTTCGCCATCTCCTGAACCTTGGTCAGCGTCTCGTCATCATAGCGGTTGATTTCGATGCCCGCGTCGAGGAACTGCTGGTAAGCTTCGGTCGCGCGCTTCTCGGTGAAAGACAGCGACCAAACGAGGTTGGCCTGCGCCGCAATCTCAAGCGCTTCGCGGGTCTCATCCGACAGGGCGTCCCATGCGCCTTTGTTGATCATCACACCGAAGATCGAGGCGGACTGGTGCCAGCCCGGTGTCGCCCAATATTTGGTGACCTGCTGGAAACCGCCCGAGAAGTCGACGTTCGGGGTCGAGAATTCCGCGCCATCGATCACGCCGCGCTCAAGCGACTGATAGATTTCACCACCAGCCATCGAGACCTGCGACCCGCCCAGTTTCTCCAACAGACGGCCCTGCTCCAGACCCGACAGACGCAAACGCTTGCCCTTGAGGTCCTCCAGCGTGACGATCTGCTCGTTGGTGCGGAAGCCGGATTCGTTGTTGGTCACGCCGTAGGGCAGATAGACCATGCCGAACTTGCCGTAGATCTCGTTATAAAGCTCTTTGCCGCCCCATTGTTCGATCCAGTTGACGTAGTCGACCGCGTTGAACAGGCTCGCCGTGGTCGCCAGCGGCGAGAAGGCAGAGTTGCGGCCCGCCCAGTAACCGGGCCAGTCGGCGCCAGCCTGCACGGTGTTGGATTCAACCGCGCCAAACACTTCGCCCGCGGGCACGAGGGAGCCACCTTCGAAAAATTCGATTGTCAGGTCGTCGCCGGTCAGCTTGTTGGCCAGATCGACGAAATGCTTGTCGATCTCGATCAGTTCCAGCGAAGTGGGCCATGTGGTGGTCATGGTCCAGCTGTCTTGGGCCGCGGCCTGCGTGGCGACGCCCGCGCAGAGTGCCAGGCCGGCAAGGGTTGATTTCAATTTCATAATCTCTCTCCTCCGTTGATTATTTTGTATAGAGCGTTTCCGGCAGCCAGGTGACAAGCTGCGGGAACAGGGCGATGGCCACGCACATCATCAGGATCAACCCGATGAAAGGCAGCACGCCGACGATGATATGCGACGTCTTGACCTCACGCGGGGCAATGGCGCGCAGGTAGAAGAGCGCATATCCAAAGGGCGGGGTCAAAAAGGACGTTTGCAGAACCACCGACATCAGGACGACGAACCACAGCAGGCTCACGTCCATCTCCTGCACGATCGGCAGGAAGATCGGGAAGGACAGCAGCACGATGCCGGTCCAGTCGAGGAAGGCCCCAAGGATGAAGACGATGAACATCATCATCGCAATCAAGAGCCAAGGCGCCATGTCGAGGTTGCGGATGATCTCCTGCGTGGCGCGCAGACCCCCGGTGATGTTGAACACGCCGGTAAAGGCCGTGGCGCCGACGACGATAAACAGGATCATCGCCGAGGTGCGCCCGGTCTCCAGCATCGCGCCGTAGAAGGAGGCCCAGCTGAACTTGCCGCGCATGATGACGATGACCAGCGCCAGCGCCGCGCCGATGGCGGAAGCTTCGGTCGCCGTGGCGATGCCCGCGAGCAGAGAGCCCAGAATGCCGAGGATCAGAACCAGTGGCGGCACGGCTTCGATCAGCAGCATACGCACAAGGGCGGGTTTCGAGATTTTCTCATCCGGCTCGACGGCAGGGGCCATATCGGGCCGTACCACGGCGACGACGAAAACCCAGACCGCATAGAGCAGCCCCAGCACCACGCCCGGCACCATGGCGCCCGCGAAAAGCTCCCCCACCGAGAGGGGGGAATAAGAGGCCATGAGGATCAACATGATCGACGGCGGGATCAGAATGCCCAAACAGCCAGAGGCGGCGATGACACCCGTGGTCAGCGTGGGGCTATAGCCATATTGCAGCATCGGGCGCAGGGCCATCACGCCCATCACGGTAATCGACGCGCCGATGATACCCGTGGTCGCGGCCAGCAGGATCGAGATGAAAACCACCGCCAGCGCCAGACCGCCGCGGATGTTGGACATCAAAAGTCGCAGTGATTCGAACATCTTATCCGTCACGCCCGAATCGGACAGGAACCGTGCCATCAAGATAAAGAGCGGAATCGCGATCAGCGTGAAGTTGTCGAGCACATCGCCGAAAATCCGGTTGATGACGATGCCCAGCACCATCGGTTTGCCGGCGATGACAGCGCCCAAAACGGCGGTGCCGCCCAGAACGAAGGCCAGTGGGTGGCCCATGAAAAGGCCCAGCAAAAGCAGGCCGAACATGGTGAGAGCAATGAGTTCAGGCGTCACGGGGCAGTTCCTGACGGTTAAGTACGAGTTTCAAAAATTCCGCCACGCCTTGCAGCAATAGCAGACCGGCGGCGAGGGCCATGGCCATCTTGAGCGGGTAGACCGGCAGCTGGACCGAGCCATATGTCGTCTCACCTTGGGCATAGGAGCGCATGGCGAATTCATAAGAGCGGGTGGTGAAGATCCAGGCGAAGGGGAAGAAAAAGATCACATAGCCCGCCGCTTCGACCCAACGGCGCAGGCTGGGGCCAAGGGTTTCGGTGATCAGATCGACGCGCACATGGGCCTGATGGCGCAGCGCATAGCCGCCCAGCATCACGAAATAGAAGCCATAAAGTTGTTTCGTGACGTCAAAGGCCCAGCGGGTCGGGTCATTCAGCGCATAGCGCATGAAGACGTCATAGATGATGATTGCGGCGAAAATGACGGCGACGACCGACACGATGCGCCCGACGAATTCGTTCATCTGGTCGATGAATTTTATCAAGATCTGAGCCCTCCCTGGCAGCTCGCACATTATTGGCCTTTCTGCCGAAAACAAGGCAAAAGACCATTAATAATGCTGCTTTAAGTAGCACTACGTATGCGGCTTGGGGCGGGATTGTCCAGAAGGTGAAATTTCAATTTGCCTAGGCCATGGACATTTTCGAAAAGCGACGATTATCTGCTGCGCATGGCCCTCCGCGTCGACGTCGGGGGAGGCTAAGCAAATATCCGTTTGGGAGGAAAAACATGGATCGTCGTTCATTTATCCGCAGAGCCGGTGTGATGGGGGCAGGTGCTGCCGCCACGACACTTGCAGCGCCCGCTATTGCGCAGGGCAACATCACCTGGCGCATGGTCACCACATGGCCCAAGAACTTCCCCGGTCTGGGTGTCGGCGCGCAGCGTCTGGCCGACCGGATCACCGCCGCCTCGGGTGGCGAGCTGACCATTCAGGTCTTTTCCGCCGGTGAGATGGTGCCGCCGCTGCAATCGCTTGACGCCGTGATCGACGGCACGGCCGAGATGAGCCATGGCGCCGCCTACTACTGGCAGAACAAGTCCCCTGCGCTGTCCTTCTTCACCGGCGTGCCCTACGGCATGACCACGCCGGAACTGACGGCATGGATGCGCTACATGGGCGGTCAGGAAATCTGGGACGAGATTTATGACCAGTTCGGCGTTCAGGGTTTCTTGTCGGGCAACACCGGCACGCAGACCGGCGGCTGGTTCCGCGATGAGCTGAAGAGCCTCGATGACGTTAAAGGTGTGCGCTTCCGGACGCCCGGCCTTGGTGGCCGCGTGTGGGAGAAATTGGGCGCGACCGTGACCAACATGGCCGCGGGCGAGATCTTCCAAGCGCTGCAGTCGGGCACGCTCGACGCTGCGGAATTCGTCGGCCCCTACAACGATCTGGCGCTCGGCTTCCATCAGGTGGCCAAGAACTACTACATGCCGTCCTTCGTGGAATCGGGTCTGGCGACCGAGCTTGTCGTCGACAAGAAGAAGTATCAGGAACTGCCCGAGAACCTGCAGGCGATCATCCGTGACGTCAGCCAAGCGGAGTACGATCAGGTGGCCGCGGACTTCTACGCCAACGACCCGCGCGCGCTGAAGACCCTGCAGGAAGAGCATGGCGTGACCGTGCGCAACTTCCCCGACGACATTATGGAAGCCGGTGCCAAAGCCTCGGGCGAAGTGGTCGAAGAGCTGCGCAACAGCGACGACCCGCTGGTCAAGAAGACCGCCGAGAGCTTTGTCGAAGCGCTGAACCTCGTCCGCACCCGGACCGAGAACATCGACAGCCCCTATGTGCAGGCCCGTCAGAAGTTCCTGAAGTACTGAGCTTCGCGCTGAATGTGATTGGAAAGGCCCGGTGGAAACGCCGGGCCTTTTTCATGGGCGAACCCCAAGAAATCTGTCCCGCCCGGTGGCACACCGGGCATCGCCCTCCCTCCCCCCGGAGGGCGATTTTGCAGCGTTTCGACAGCCGGATCGGGTGGCGAGATGGGCACCGGCGCAGCCCCTTTCACGGGTTCGATCGCCCACCAGGGAGGGCGATGCCCTTACCGCTCAATCAAAAAAGGCCCGGCGTTGCTGCCGGGCCTTTGAACGTCGGGGGGGGGGACTATTTCACCCCGCGATCACCTTAGGCAACCAAGTCACGATCTGCGGGAAGGCAAAGAGGATCGCAATCGCCACCACCTGCAACATCACGAAGGGCAGGATCCCTTTGTAAATCGCGCTCGTCGGCAGATCCGCCGGGGCCACCCCGCGCAGATAGAACAGCGCAAAGCCGAAGGGCGGCGTCAGGAAGGAGGTCTGCAAGTTCACCCCGACCAAGACGCCCAGCCAGATCGGATCGATGTCCAGCATCAACAGCACCGGCGCGGTGATCGGGATCACGATAAAGATGATCTCAAAGGTATCGAGGATGAAACCCAAGAAGAACATGATGATCATTACCACCGCCACCGCTGCCAAGGGGCCGCCGGGCAGGTTGCTGAGGAACTCATGCACCAGATTGTCGCCGCCCATCATGCGGAACACGATTGAAAAGACCGAAGCCCCCAGCAGAATGACAAAGACCATGCTGGTGATCGTGGCCGTGGCGATCATCGTCTCCCGCAGGATGCGGAAGGACAGACGCCAGCGCATGGCCGCAAGCACCATCGCCCCCACGGCACCGACAGAGGCGGCCTCGGTCGGGGTGGCGATGCCGCCGAGGATCGACCCCAGCACGGCGAGGATCAGCAACAGCGGCGGCATCAGGGCGACAAAGAAATCTCGCACCAGCTGGCTTTTCTCATCCGCCGGAACCGGCGTCGCGGGGCAGGAGGCGGGCGCGGTCGCGGCTTTGAAGAGAACGTAGCTGAGATAAAGCGAAACCAGCAAAATCCCCGGCAGCAACGCCCCGGCGAAAAGATCTCCGACCGAGACGGGCGTGGGGGCAAAGTTGCCCTTGGCCATCTGCACCTGAGAGTTAATGCCCGAAAGCATGTCGCCCATGAAGATCAACACGGTGGAGGGCGGAATGATCTGACCCAAAGTGCCACTGGCGCAGATCACCCCGGTGGCAAGTTTGGGGTCATAGCCCGCCCGCAGCATCGCGGGCAGAGAGATCAGGCCCATGGTGACAACCGTCGCCCCCACGACGCCCGTGGATGCCGCGAGCATCGCGCCCACAAGCACCACCGAGATCCCCAGACCGCCGCGCATATTGCCGAAAAGTTTGCCCATGGTGAGCAAAAGCTGCTCGGCGATCTGACTGCGTTCCAGCATCACCCCCATGAAGATAAAGAGCGGCACGGCGACCAGGACTTCGTTGGTCATAAAGCCGATGTAGCGGTTCGGCAGCGAGCCGAAGTTCGAGGGATCGAACACGCCGAACCCCATGCCCACGGCGCCAAACAGCAGCGACACGCCAGCAAGGGTGAAAGCCACCGGAAAGCCGAGCAGCAAAAAGCCGATCACGCCAAAAAACATGAGCGCGGCGAGCATCTCGCCAATGAAAATCGGATCCATCAAACGGCTCCCTGCGGATGGTCTGCGGGGATTTGGTCCCGGCTGTATTGCATGGATTTGGGCACCAGATCAGCATTGCCGCTGAGCACGAGGATGGAGCGGATGATCCATGCAATCCCTTGAATTGCGAGTAGAAATGCGAAGCCGATGATGAAGGCTTTGAGAATATAAAGCCCCGGCATTCCGCCCACATTGGCCGACCCTTCCTGATAGCCCCAAGCGCGGATCACGAAGGGGATCGAATAGGTGTAGACGATCCAGCAGAAGGGCAGCAGAAAGACGATGACGCCGATCAGGTCAATCAGCGCGCGGCGGGCCATGGTGGCGGGGCGGTAGAAGATGTCGACGCGCACATGGTCATCGCGCAGCAGCGCAAAACCGGCCACGGCCGTGAACATCGCACCGTTAAGCCAGATATAAAGGTCTTGCATCCAAACGAAGCTGATCGCGAAGACATAGCGCTGCACGACCACGGTGAAACAGACCAACACGATGCCGAGTGCGAGCCATGAGAAGAGATTGCCGATGACCAAGTTCACCGCGCAGATCACCCTGGCAATTGCTGCTAAAAAACGCACCTTGTCCCCTCTCCCGTCAAGTTCGTTTGATCGTCAATCAAAGGGAGGGGACAGAATGTCAAGATTTAGATGGCGGGCGGCTCTTCCCGGCTGCATTTGGCGCCTTCCCGTGGCAGGAAGGCAACCGAAGGGCCGCGCCGCTCAGTAGATGCTGGTTTCGGGCGCGCTGCCCTTGCGCACCATGCCGCGGTACATGCCCTGCGAGTTAAACGGCATGGCGATATTGCCCGCCGCATCCACCGCGATGATCCCGCCCGAGCCGTCGTTGGGCGCCAGATCCTGCATCACCACATGTTCGGCGGCGGTGGCCAGATCCTCGCCCGCGTGGCGCATCCGCGCGGCGATCTCCCCGGCGGCGTTCCAGCGGATGAAAATCTCGCCATGACCGGTGGCAGAGACCGCGCAGGTCGCGTTGTCGGCGAAGGTGCCCGCGCCGATCATCGGCGTGTCGCCAACCCGGCCCGGGGCCTTGGCGGTCATGCCCCCCGTTGAGGTGGCGGCGGCAATGTTGCCCGCCGCGTCGCGCGCCACGGCCCCCACGGTGCCATGCCGTCGCGCCGGATCGTCCGAAACCTCGCCCCGGGCGCGCATCTCGAGCGTCTCCTGCAATGCATCCCAACGGGACTGGGTGAAGAAATAGTCACGGTCGGCGAACTCGAGGCCCGCCTGCCGGGCGATTTCCAACGCGTTGGGGCCGATGAGGGTGACATGCTCGGTCCGCTCCATGACGGCGCGCGCCAGTTTCACCGGGTTCTTCGGCCCGAAAACACCGGCGACCGAGCCTGCGCGCCGGTCGGCGCCGTCCATCACGGCGGCGTCCATCTCCTGCACGCCTTCGGAAGTATAGACCGCGCCGCGCCCTGCGTTGAACAGCGGCTCATCTTCAAGCGCGCAGACCGCGGCCACCACCGCGTCCATCGCGCTGCCACCTTCGCGCAGCACCGCTTCGCCGGCTTCCAGCGCCCGGGCGAGGCCGTCGTAATAGGCGGCCTCCTTCTCGGGCGTCATGTTTTCCTTGAGGATGGTTCCTGCGCCACCGTGAATGGCAAGGGAATAGGTCATGTCTGTCCTTTCAATCCGGCCTGTTCGGCGCAATAGGCGGCGATCTCGGCATGGGTGGCGATCCAGCAATCGCCGCGGGATTTGATGTGGTCGATCAACTCGTCGAGGATGAAGATACGCGAGCGGTAGCCTGTCACATGCGGGTGCATGGTCAAGAGAAACAGACCGCCCTCGTCATAGGCCCCGTCGAACTCGCGCCGGAAGATATCGAGCACATCCGCAGGCGGCGTATAGGGCCTTTGCGCGCCAAAACGGTTCATCATGAAATAGACGGCGTCGTCGCGAATCCACTCCACTGGGAGTTCCACGATCCCGGTCGCCTCGCCCTTCTCGACGATCTCGTAAGGGTCGTCGTCCGAGAACAGGGAGCTGTCGTACAAGAGCCCCATCTCGCGGGCGATCGAGAGCGTGTGGGCGCTGTAGTCCCAAGACGGCGTGCGCATGCCGACAGGGCGCGTGCCGGTGATCTTTTCCAGCGTGTCCGAGGCGCGCAGCATCAGATCGCGTTCAGCCTCCGGCGGGACCTGCGTGTTGCGCTCGTGGATCCAGCCGTGAAGGCCGATCTCGTGGCCCTCCTCGGCGAGGCTGCGCTGCTCCTCCGGATGCAGCAGGGCAGAGACGGCGGGCACGAAGAAGCTCGCTTTCACCCCATGCCGGTCAAGGACGCGGCGAATACGGGGGATGCCGCGGCGCGCGCCGTATTCGCCCCAGCCGAGGCGCGCAATGCTTGTGCCGCCGTCGCGCAGCTCGTTAGTCTCGTGATCGCTGTCGAAACTCAGCGCCACGGCACAGCGCGCGCCGCCGGGCCAAGATTTCGGCAATAGGTTCTGCCCCGCGCGGACCTGTTCGACCAGCCCGCGCCAATGCGGCTCGTCCCATTCATGCGGCTCGCTCATGCGTGGCCTCCGTCGACGGAAAGGATTTGGCCCGTGATCCAACCGGCGCGGTCGGAGCAAAGGAAGGTGACCGCATCCGCGATGTCCTGCGCGCGGCCCAAGCGGCGCATATGGATGCCGCCGATGATCTGCTTCTGCCGCTCGGGGCCGAAGGCGTCCCATTGCTTCTCCGTCGAGGGGTTCGACAGGACGAAGCCGGGGGCCACGGAATTCACCGTGATGCCCTGCGGTCCCAGCTCAAGCGCCAGCTGCTTGGTGAGACCCACGAGCGCGTGTTTCGCCGCGGCATAGGCTTGGATGCCGGTGAGGCTGGGCTTCAGCCCCGCGCCAGAGGAGATGGTGACGATCCGGCCCGATCCCGCGCTCTTCATCGCGGGCGCGAAACCTTGCGCACACCACATGGCGGCATCGACATTGGCTTGAAAGATCGCCTGCCAGTCGGCCTCGTTGATCTCTTCCAGAGGGCGTCCGACCTGACCGCGGACGCCGCCGGCAGAAGTCACCAGCCCGTCGATCCGCCCGTGACGTTCGAGGATCTCGGTGCAGAGCGCGAGGGTCGTCTCGCGGTTGCCCAGATCGCCGCTATGCAGGGTCACGCCTTCAGCCTCCAGCGGGACGAGGCCCGCCACGTCGATGTCCATCGCGGCCACGGTGGCCCCGGCGGCGCGCAGTTCGGACAGGATCGCGGCGCCGATGCCCTGTGCTGCGCCGGTCACGGCAAAGACCTTGCCGGTCAAATCGATCTTCATGCCGCCACCAACTGGTCGACGAGGTCCGCGGATTGTTCGCGCTTGCCGTCCTCGATGTCGTGGATGAGGTCCACCATGCGCGCCAGTGTCGGCACCGCGATGCCTGCTTCACGGCCCAAGTCGACCATGACACCGATCTGCGCGTCGACTTCGGTCTTACGCTTGCGCACCGCGAGGTCGCGCCAGATGCCCGAGTGGGTCTTGGCGGTCTTGCGGTTGTGGGCGATCATCTTCTCCATCGCGGCGTCGATGGCGGCGGTATCGTTCTCGCGGAAGGCTTCCGGGACGAACCCGTTGAAACCGAGGGGGGAGACGCCCTCATGCGTGGCCAGTGTCATCACCTCGTGGCCAAGCGCGCGGTAGGCCGCGCGGTGTTCGTCGCGCGCCATGGCGTCGGACATGCTGTCGGGGGTGAGGGCGGTGCAAAAGAGCAGCGCACCGTAGCCCATCTTACCCCAAAGATAGCCCCAGATGTTGTCGGTTGCGACGGCCTCGGGCTCGACCAGTTTCAACAGCTCATGCACCTCGGCCACGCGGTCGCTCATGCGCCCGTCGAGTTCCCCCACAGCCACGGCGGCGCGGTTGCCGAAGAGGATGCGGCCCGGCTCCAGCCAATCGGCGCCGTAGTTGACGAAACAGCCCACCGTGTTCTCGGCCCCGATGCGCGCGGCGATGGCCTTTTCGTTGAGCCCGTTCTGGGCCGAGACGACATAGCCGCCCGGCGCGAGATGGGGGGCAAGCATCTCCAAAGCGGCGGCGGTGTGGTGCGCCTTCACGCAGAGGAAAATGCGGTCGTATTGGCCAGTCAGTTCGTCCGGCGTGCTGGCCGGGAGGACTTGGGTAAATGCTTCGACCGGGCCTTCAATGCGCAGCCCGCTGCTGCGCATGGCTTCGACATGCTCTTCCACGACATCGACCATATGCACGGCATGACCCGCGCGGGCGAAATAGGCGCCGAGGATGCCGCCGATGGCACCGGCGCCCCAGATCAGGATCGGCGTCTCGCTCATGCCCAATCCCCCTCGAGCTGCGCGCGGGTCTCGCGCACGGCGATCTCCCAAAGACGGTCGGTGTCGGCGTCGGGTTTTTGGTAGACGCCGCCGTAGTTGCCGTCCCCGATGAGCGCGCGCACGCCGGCGGCGTTGCGGTCGCGCAGGCGGTCGAAATCGACGAAGGGTTTCTGCTCGTCCGGCAACTCACGACCGGGCAGGCGGGTCCAGGGGAAGCTCTCCATCCAGGAGGCATGGCTTGCAACCGGGTCAATCTCCTGCACGCAGTTCCAGGTCTCGGGCGCACGCCACCAGTCATGGAAGCGGCAGCGGGCGCCTTCGTTGGCCTCCATCCACTCCATCGTGACGGGCTGCACCGGGCTGTTGCCGCCATGGCCGTTGACGATCAGCACGCGGCGGAAGCCGGTGGCATAGAGGCTGTCGAGGATGTCACGCAGAAGCGCCGCATAGGTCGAAAGCTTCAGCGAGACCGAGCCGGGGAAGCCCATGAAATAAGGCGTCAGACCATAGGCCACGGCCGGAAACACCGGCACGCCCAGAGGTTCGGCGGCATCGGCGGCGACCTTCTCCGACAGGATCGAATCGACCGAGAGGCTGAGATATGCGTGCTGCTCGGTGCTGCCGAGGGGCAGGACGCAGCGGTCGTCGGTCCTGAGGTATTCTTCGATCTCGAACCAATTGCTTTCGGATATCTTCATTCTTCGGCGGCCTTTGCGGATTTGAGAGAGGCCCGGCATGTCTCAATGGCGGGCAGGATTTCTGAACGGATGGCGTGTACGTCTGGGGTGTGACGGTATTCGAAAGCGGTCTGCTCGGCGCGCAACGCGCCACAAAGGTAGTCGGCACCGGTGGCATAGATGACCACATCTGCCTCGCGCATGGCCGATGACAGGCCATTCTCGTCACGGACCTTCATGGTCAACTGCGTGACATGGGGGGCAAACCGCAGGATGCCCGCTTTCATGATCGTAACGAAGCCGGGAAAATAGGAGTAGGCGAGCGTCTTGGCGTCAGGCGGGATCGAGGCCAGCGCCACGCGGGTCGCCTCGTTGGGGATGAGCGTCAGGCCCAGCACTTCGACATTCGGCAAGATTTCTCGCGTTTTGGACAGAAGGGTTTTGGGCGCGATAATCAGGTCGATGTCCTTGGGCGGATTGGGTGCGATCTCATCTAGAACGGCGGCGTCGATCTCATCGCCCTCGGGCAGATGCTGGCGCAGTTCATCGGCATAAGCGCGGGTCGCGTCGATGAAATTGCCGACCATCAGAATGCGCAGCGGGCGCGGGCTGGCGCTGCTGGCCATGGAAATGCGCACAGCCAGTTCCGACGCGCTGACGCCACAGGATTTCGCGAGGCTCAACAGTTCAGCGATCTGTTGATCAAGCTGCCGAAAGCGCCCGTCGTGGGCGCGGCTAGCACCGCCGCTGACGAATGTACCCGAGCCGACGCGCCCCTCGACCAACCCCGAGGATTGCAGCGCGGCGTAGACATTGCTGACCGTGACCGGGGAAATCTTCATCCGCGCGGCCAAAGCGCGGACCGAGGGCAGGCGCGCGTCGGAAGGCAACTCGCCCGACGCGATCCCGAATTCCAGCGCTCCGCGGAGCTGAACGGAAAGAGATACGGACGAACTGCGATCCATCGCCCGTACGATTCGATCCATTGCCCGTTCAAATTTTGCCTGTTTGTAACTCATGTCTGTAACACTGCCTCAAAAACAGTAGCGCGACAAGCTTATATATTGGGCTTATACGGCGGCCGAAGGTTCGAATGTTACATATTTGTGTTGACCGTCACAATTATAGCTGTCTAGTGTAACTCCAAGATATAACACATGGAGGTTTTGATCAATGAAGAAGCTTACCCTGAAATCCGCCGTAGCCGCATTGGCGCTGATCTCTGCCGCGCCAGCAGCGATGGCCGCCGATCTGGTGATCGGCCTGCGCGCCGGCCCGGATTCGATTGACCCGCATTGGTCGACCTTGGGCTCGCAGGCCGAAGCCCTGCGCCACGTCTTCGACACGTTGGTCGACGTCGACGAGAAACTGCAGCTGAAGCCCGGCCTTGCCGTGAGCTGGGAGCCGATCGACGATACCACATGGGAATTCAAGATGCGCGAAGGCGTGAAATTCCATGACGGCACCGACTTCACCGCCGAGGACGCGAAATTCTCGATCGAGCGTATCCCGCCGGTGACCGGCCCGATGCCGATGACCCTCTACACCAAATATGTCGACAGCGTCGAAGTGGTCGATGACTACACCCTGCGCGTGAAGACCAAGGGCATGGCGCCCTCGCTGCCCAACGACTTCACCCGTCTCTTCGTCGTGCCGTCTGAGACCGGCATGGAAGCAGGTAACGAGGAGTTCAACTCGGGCGAGAAGGCGATCGGCACCGGTCCCTACACCTTCGTCTCCTGGCAGCCCAAGGGCGATCTGGTGCTCGAGCGTTTCGACGACTACTGGGGCGGTCAGGCCACGTGGGAGACCGTCACCCGCCGCGAGATCCCCGAGGACACCTCGCGCGTCGCGGCTCTGCGTTCGGGTGAGGTTGACCTGATCAACTACGTGCCCGCCTCCGACTACCTCGCGATGAAGAACGATGGCGACATCGAAACATTCGTTTCCGACTCGGTCTATATCCTGAACATCGCGCCGTCGGTGAAGGATGAAGAGCCGCAGCCGATCAAGGTCAACGGCGAGGAGGTCGAGGGCAACCCGCTGCAGGATCTGCGCGTGCGCAAGGCGCTGGACCTGGCGATCAACCGCGACGTGCTCGTGAACGTGGTGCTCGAAGGTCTGGGCACGCCCGCCAACCAGCTGATGCCCGAAGGCTTCTTCGGCTACAGCCCTGAACTGGGTAAGCGCGAATATGACATCGAGAAGGCCAAGGAACTGCTGGCCGAGGCCGGCTACCCCGAGGGTTTTGAGATCGATTTCACCTGCACCAACAACCGCGTGCCCGGCGATGCCGTGGTCTGCGAGGCGCTGGCGCAGATGTGGTCGCGTCTGGGTTTGAAGGTGAACGCACAGGCGCTCAATGGCACGGTCTTCTTCCCCGCCGCCGCGCGTGAGGAATACACCATGACCATGTCCGCATGGGGCACGCTCACCGGTGAGGCCGCCTATACCTACGGCGCGCTGGTGCACACAAAGGACCCCGAGAAGGGCTTCGGCAACTTCAACCGCGCGGGCTATTCCAACCCCGAGTTCGACAAGGTCTTCGGCGAAGGTGCCCAGACCCTCGACCCGGAAGCGCGCAAGAAGCTCTATGAAGAGGCCTCCTTCATCGCGATGGAAGACCGCGCGCTGATCCCGACGGTGATCCTGCAGACCGTCTGGGCGGCCAATGCCGACACCATCGAAATGACGCCCCGCGTCGATCAGGAAACCCGCGCCTATGCGATCACCCCGGTCGAATAAGGCTGCATAACGCACCGGGCGCCCGCTGCTTGCCGGCGGGCGCCACTTTTTTTCAAGTCTGATGGGCGAGGTCGAATGCTCAGCTATTTTGTAACCCGGTTGGCACAGGCGATTGTCGTGGTCTTTGCCATGTCGGTGATCGTCTTTGTCGGCGTCTTTGCCATCGGCAATCCGATCGACGTAATGATCGATCCGGGCGCCACCGCCGAGATCCGCCAGAAGCTGATCGAGCAATACGGGCTCGATCAACCGCTGGCCGTGCAGTACTGGACCTTCCTCAAGAACGTGGCCCAGGGCGATCTGGGCACCTCGATGGTCTATAACATCCCGGTCGTCGACCTCGTCTTCTCGCGCTTTCCCGCCACGCTGGAACTGGTGCTGACCTCGGTGCTGATCGCCGTGGGCGTGGGCATTCCCGCCGGTCTCTGGGCCGGCTACCGCCCCGAGAGCCTCGGCGCGAAGATGATCATGGCGCTGTCGGTGCTGGGTTTCTCGGTGCCGACTTTCTGGATTGGCATGCTGCTGATCATGGGCTTCGCGGTTGAGCTTGGCTGGCTGCCCTCGGGCGGGCGCGGGGACGAGGCGACCTTCCTCGGCATCACCTCCTCGCTTTTCACCCCCGATGGCTGGAGCCATGTCATCATGCCCGCGATCAACCTGTCGCTCTTCAAGATGGGCCTGATGATCCGACTGACCCGCGCCGGCATGGTCGAGGCCATGGGCACCGATTACGTCAAATTCGCCCGCGCGCAGGGTCTGCCGGACCGGCAGATCGTCTTCCGCCACATCCTGCGCAACATCTCGATCCCGATCGTCACGGTGCTGGGGCTCGAGCTTGGCTCGACGCTGGCCTTCGCGGTGGTGACCGAAAGCGTGTTCAACTGGCCCGGCGTTGGCAAGCTGATCATCGACTCGATCCTGCAACTCGACCGCCCGGTGATGGTCTCCTACCTCATCATGGTCGTGATCCTCTTTGTCCTCATCAATCTCGTGGTTGATCTGGTCTACGCTCGACTGGACCCGCGGGTCCGCCTGAAAGGAGGCGCATGATGCCCGAGATCGTCGCTGAAAACACCATGGCCGTGCCCTCGGCCCCGCCGGTGGAGACCCGCGCCGAGCGGCTGCGCAACTTCTGGTCGGACTTCCGCGAAAGCTGGGTCGCCGTGGGCGCGCTCATCGTGATTGCCGTGCTGCTGTTCCTCTCCTTCGGGGCGCCGCTGGTTTCGCCGCAGGACCCCTACGACATGGCCGCGCTCGATTGGCTCGACGCCTTTCTGCGCCCGGGCACCGAAGGCTCGGGCGGCTATGTCCATCTGCTGGGCACCGACAACGCGGGCCGCGACATGCTTTCGGCCATTTTCTACGGGCTGCGCACCAGCTTCGTGATCGGCCTGTCCGCCGGGGCACTGGCGCTGTTGGTCGGCATTGCGGTTGGTCTTACCGCGGCCTATTTCGGGGGGCGCATCGAAGCGTTGTTGATGCGTGTCGTCGATCTGCAACTTTCAATGCCCGCGATCCTGCTGGCATTGGTGCTGGTGGCGATGCTGGGGCAGGGGATCGGTCAGATCATCCTCGCCCTCGTTGTCGCGCAATATGCCTATTTCGCGCGCACCACCCATGGCGCGGCCAAGGTCGAACGCGGCAAGGACTATATCGAGGCCGCGCGCTCCACCCCGCTGCCGACGCATCGGGTGCTTTTCAAGCACCTGCTGCCCAACGTGCTGCCGCCGCTCATTGTCGTGGCGACGGTGCAGGTGGCGAGCGCAATCGCGCTCGAGGCCACGCTGTCCTTCCTTGGCGTGGGCCTGCCGCTCACTGAACCTTCGCTGGGATCGCTGATCTCCAACGGGTTCAAATACATCCATTCGGACCGCTACTGGCTGTCGATCTATCCCGGATTGGCACTGATGGTGACCGTTGTCGCAATCAACCTCGTGGGCGATCAGGTCCGCAAGGTGCTCGACCCGAGGAACAGCCGATGAGCGCCGCACTGGAGGTCAGGGGACTGACCACGCAATTCAGCACCCGCAAGGGACATGTCACCGCCGTCAACGACGTGAGCTTTTCGGTCCAGCCGGGGCGCATCCTCGGGCTGGTGGGCGAGAGCGGCTCGGGCAAGAGCGTCACCGGTTTTTCGATCATGGGGCTTATCGACGAACCCGGTCGGATCACCGCAGGCGAGGTTCTGGTGCAGGGCACCGACATGCGCAGCCTCAGCGCCGAAGGCCGACGCCAGATGCGCGGTCGCAATGTCTCGATGGTGTTTCAGGACCCGATGATGACCCTCAACCCCGTGCTGCGGGTGGGCGATCAGATGGCTATGGCGGTGCGCGTGCACGACAAGGTCAGCAAGGCCGCCGCATGGGACCGCGCCCGCGAGGCGCTTGAGATCGTCGGCATCCCGGCCCCCGCCGAGCGGTTGCAGGCCTATCCGCACCAGCTCTCGGGTGGCATGCGCCAGCGCGTCGCCATTGCCACGGCCCTGCTGCACCGGCCTGCCGTGATCCTCGCCGATGAGCCGACCACCGCGCTCGATGTCTCGATCCAGGGCCAGATCCTTGCCGAGGTGCGGCGATTGGCGGATGAGACCGGCACCGCCATCGTCTGGGTCACCCATGACCTCGCCGTGGTCTCCTCGCTCGCCGACGACATCGCGGTGATGTACGCAGGCCGGATCGTCGAAAGCGGCACCGCGGAGGAGGTCATCGCCCGTCCGCGCCATCCCTACACGCGCGGGCTGATTGACTCGGTCCCCGGCCTGCACGAGCCGGGCCGCGACTTGCCGCAGATCCCGGGCTCGACCCCGCAGCTGGCGAACCTGCCCTCGGGCTGCCCGTTCCGCCCGCGCTGCCCGCGGGCCACGGACATCTGCGCGATGATCCCACCCAACACTGGAACCGAGGCACATTCCGTCCTGTGCCACCATCCGATCGAGGCCACATGACCGATCCCATTCTGAAAATCGACGGCGTCTCGAAGCGGTTCACCCGCAAGCCGGGGCTGGTCGTCCGGGGGCTGGACCGCCTGTCGGGGCGCGACTCCACCCAGACCGTTCACGCGGTCAATGACGTCACCTTAAGCGTTCCGCGCGGCGAGGTGCTGGGCATCGTGGGCGAGAGCGGCTGCGGCAAGTCCACGCTGGGGCGCGTCGTCTCGGGCATCTATGCGCCGAGCGCGGGCAGCGTCACGCTCGAAGGCCAGCCGGTGGCGCGCGACCATCGCGGCAATGTCGACAAGCTCACCACCCGCGTGCAAATGATCCACCAGGACCCTTTCGCGAGCCTCAATCCGCGCATGAAGGTGGGCGAGATCATCGCCGAAGGCCCGAGCATCCACGGGTTGATCCCCGCGCGCGAGGTGCAGGAGCGCGTCCGTAGCCTGCTCGAACAGGTGGGGCTGGAGGGCGCCTATGCCAATCGCCTGCCGCACCAGTTCTCCGGCGGCCAGCGCCAGCGTGTCGCCATTGCCCGCGCACTCGCCATGCAGCCCGAGCTTCTGGTGCTGGACGAGGCCGTGGCCTCGCTCGACGTCTCCATCCAGGCGCAGGTGCTGAACCTCTTCATGAAGCTGCGGCGCGAGTTGGACCTCACGGCGCTGTTTATCAGCCACGACCTGTCGGTCGTGCGCCACGTCTGCGACCGGGTGGCGATCATGTACCTCGGCCGCGTGGTCGAGACGGCGCCGGCGGATGAACTCTACGCCAAGCCGCTGCACCCCTATACCGAGGCGCTCTTTGCCTCCGTGCCGACCCTTGGCACCGGGCGCGCCAACTTCCACCCGATCAAGGGCGAGATCCCCTCGCCGATCAACCCGCCCAAGGGCTGCGCTTTCCACCCGCGCTGCCCGCTTGCGGGCCCGCGTTGCAAGGTGGAGGTGCCGCGCCTCGTGAACCCGAAAGACAATCGCAGCGTCGCCTGCCACCTGCATGATGGGGGCACCGGCGCCGAAACAGGAGCCGCCGCATGAGCCTGACCCTGACCGACCGCGTGGGGCGGCTGAACGACGTGCTTGTCTCCGTGAACCTGCTCAATTGGGACGCGCGGGTGATGATGCCCAAGGGCGGGGCCGAGACGCGCGGCCACCAGATCGCGACTCTTATGGGCATCGCGCGGGAGATGATCCTCGACCCCGAGATGGGCAAGGTCGCCGAAGCCGTGCTCAACAGCGACGCGCCCGAGATCGAGCGCCGCGCCGCGCAATCGGTGCAGGAGGCGCGCACCCACCACGCCCGCATCCCCGCAGCCTTGCTGCGCCGGCAGGCCGAGCAATTAATCACCGCCGGCGCCGCCTGGACCGAGGCCCGCCGCACCGGCGACTTCGGCCTGTTCCAGCCGCATCTTCAAAGCATCGTCGATCTGGCGCGCGAGAAGGCCGAGGCGCTCGGCCATGACGGCCACCCCTACGATCCGATGGCCGATGTCTTCGAGCCGGGCGCCACGGCGGTGCAGCTCACGCGGTTCTTCGACCAGCTCCGGGACGGCATCCGCCCGATCCTCGACGCGGCGTTTGCCCGGCCCGCGCCGCGCAGCGATTTCCTGTTCCGCGACTATCCCGTGGCGGGCCAGCAGGCCTTCTGCGCCTATATCGCCGAGGCCTTGGGCTATGACATGGGCCGCGGGCGGCTCGACACGGCGGTGCATCCCTTCGAGATTTCCATGACCCGCAACGACGTGCGGATCACCTCGCGCTGGAACCCGAACTACCTGCCGATGTCGATCTTCGGCACGATCCATGAGGCGGGCCATGCGCTTTACGAGATGGGTGCCGATCCGGCGCTAACCCGTGGGGCGCATGCGACGGATATGATCGGGCTCTATGCCGTGGCGGGGACCAGCTTCGGGATGCACGAGAGCCAGTCGCGCCTGCTGGAGAACCACATCGGCCGCTCGCCCGCCTTCTGGTCGGTGCATTACGGAGGCCTGCGTGACACCTTCCCCGAGCAGTTGGGCGACGTGAGCGAAGAGGAATTCATCGCCGCGATCAACCGTGTCTCCCCCGGCCTCACCCGGGTCGAGGCGGACGAGCTCACTTACGATCTGCATGTCATGCTGCGGGTGAAGATCGAGATGGCGCTGATGGACGGCTCGCTGAAGGTCGCCGACGTCCCCGAGGCGTGGAACGCGGCGATGCGCGAGGATCTGGGGCTGGAGGTGCCGGACAACGGCGCGGGCTGTCTGCAAGACGTGCATTGGTCGCACGGCTACATCGGCTCTTTCCCGACCTATACGGTGGGCAATTCGACCGCCGCGCAGATCATGGCGCATCTGGATGCCACGAAGCCCGAGGTACGCACAGGCGTCACGGCGGGAGACTACGCCCCCTTGCAGGCGGCGCTCGGTGATCTCGTCTGGCAGCACGGGCGTTCGCGCAGCCGGGCCGAGATCCTCGCCGGGATCGGGGCAGGGGCCTACGACCCGACGGCCTATCTGGCCTATCTGCAAGCCAAGTTCGGCAGGTGATGAGGGGGGCAGTTTGCCCCCCCTTCGAACCTTAGCCCGCCACCCGGTGCAGCATCTGGCGGCCCGGAGTCAGGCCCTGCACCTTTTCCACGATGGAACGCGCGTCGATGCCGAAATGCCGGTAGAGGTCCGCGATGGCGCCGGTCTGGCCAAAATGTTCGACCCCGAGCGGCACCGTCTGGTGCCCCACGACCGACCCCAGCCACGACAGTGTCGCCGGATGGCCGTCGATCACCGTCACCAGCTTGCAGTCGCGCGGCAGTTGACCCAACAACGTTTCGATATGGCTCTGCGCCGCGTGATTGCCGCGCGCCCGGGCGCGCTGTGCCGCGGTCCAGCCAGCGTTCAGACGGTCGGCGGAGGTCACCGCCAGCACGCCCACGTCGCGCCGGCCCTCGGCGATGCTGCCGGCGGCCTTGATCGCCTCGGGGGCCACGGCGCCCTGATAGGCGATCACCACGTCGCAGTTCGGCCCAGGCTTGCGCAGCCAATAGGCCCCGTCGATGGCACCTTGGCGGAAGTCCTCGTCGACGCGCTTGCCGGGCTGTTCGATGGGATTGGTGGTGAGCCGCAGATAGACCGAGCCGCCGGTCTCGTCGCGCAGCCACGTGCGCTCGTCCGGGTCGCCCTCGCCGTCGCGTTGGAGGTAGTCGAAGGCCCAACGCATGATGACCGTCAACTCGTCGGCGAAGGCAGGCTCGAAGCTCGCCAGCCCGTCCTGGCTCATGCCGATGAGCGGCGTGCCGATGGATTGATGCGCGCCGCCCTCGGGCGCGAGCGTCACGCCCGAGGGGGTGCCCACGATCATGAAACGTGCATCCTGATAACAAGCGTAGTTCAGCGCGTCCAAGCCGCGGGCGACGAAGGGGTCATAGACCGTGCCGATGGGAATGACCCGCTTGCCGAAGAGCGAATGCGACAGGCCCGCGGCGCCCAGAAGCAGGAAGAGGTTCATCTCGGCGATGCCCAACTCGATATGCTGGCCCTCGGGCGTGAACTCCCATTTCGCGGTGGAGGGGATCTTCTCGTTGATGAAGGTGTCGGCCTGTTCCTTGCGGGCAAAGAGCTTGCGGCGATTGACCCATGGCCCAAGGTTCGTGGTGCCGGTCACATCAGGCGACATGGTGACGATGCGGGAGGCGAGATCGCTGTCGCCCTTCGACAGATCGTCGAGGATCTTGCCGAAGGCCATCTGCGTGGAAATTTCGCGGTCGCTCGACAGTTCGATCCGCGGCACCGGCAGCGTCGCATCATTGTAGCGGCGACGGCCCTTGGCGAAGAAGGGCACGCGGTCGAGCGCCGCTTGCAACGCTTGCGGGTCGTCGACGGTGGCGAAGGGCTCCCATTCCTCCCCCTCGGCCACGCCCATGTGCTTTTGCCAATCGGCCATCTGGCTTTTGGTCATCAACCCGCCATGGTTGTCCTTGTGCCCCGCAATCGGTGTGCCCCAGCCTTTGATGGTATAGGCCAGAAAACAGACCGGGCGGTCGTGGTCGATGGCGGCGAAGGTTTCGGCCATGGTCTGCACACAGTTGCCGCCGAGGTTTTCCATCAGCGCGGCCAGTTCGTCATCGCTGCGCGCGTCGATCAGCGCCGTGACATCGCCCTGATCGCCAAGCGCCTCCATCAACCGTTCGCGCCAGACCGCGCCGCCCTGATAGGTCCGCGCCGAGTAGAGCTGGTTGGGGCAATTGTCGATCCAGTCGCGCAGCTTGTCGCCACCGGGTTCCTCGAACGCCGCACGCTGCAACGCGCCGTATTTCACCTTGACCACGTCCCAGCCGAAGGCGTCGAAAATCTGCTCGATGCGCTTGAACAGACCCTCGCGCACCACCCCGTCGAGCGACTGGCGGTTGTAGTCGATGATCCACCATGTATTGCGCAGGTCGTTCTTCCAACCCTCCTGCAGCGCCTCGTAGATGTTGCCCTCGTCCAACTCGGCGTCGCCGACCAGCGCAACCATGCGGCCCAGATCAACTTCCCCGCCCCAGTCTTTCGCGGTGATGTAATCCTGCACCAGCGAAGCGAAGGAGGTCACCGCCACCCCAAGCCCGACCGACCCCGTGGAGAAATCCACGTCGTCCACGTCCTTGGTGCGGCTGGGGTAGCTCTGCACGCCTTGGAACCCGCGGAAGTTCTCCATCTTCTCGCGGGTCTGGTTGCCCATCAGGTATTGCATCGCGTGGAAGATCGGCGAGGCATGCGGCTTCACCGCCACCCGGTCCTCGGGCCGCAGGGCGCTGAAAAAAAGCGCCGTCATGATCGACACCATCGAGGCCGAGGACGCCTGATGCCCGCCCACCTTGATCCCGTCCACCTTGGGCCGAATGTGGTTCGCGTTGTGGATCATCCAGTGCGACAGCCACAGCAGACGTTGTTCGATGGTCTTCAGCTGGGCAGGGGCGAGAGCGGTCATGGCAGGTCTTTCATTCTGAGGATCCCTCGGGCGGTGCCCTCCTCGACACCGCCCGCGACTGGTCCGGTTCGTGCCGGATCAGGCCGCTTGCATGTTATGCGCCCCTAGCGCGGCGTAAAGGTCATCAATGATGTCTTCCGCCGATTCCAGCCCGACAGAAAGCCGCACCAACCCCTCGGCGATGCCGTGCTGGGCGCGTTCCTCGGGCGAATAGGTGGAATGGGTCATGCTGGCGGGATGCTGGATCAGGCTCTCCGCATCGCCAAGGCTCACCGCGCGCTGAATGAGGTTCAGCCGGTTCATGAAGGCGATGCCGCCCGCCTTGCCGCCCTTGACCTCGAAGGGGATCATGCCGCCGAAGTTGCCCATCTGCCGCCGCGCGAGTTCGGCCTGCGGGAAGCTTGCCAGCCCCGGGTAGGCGACATGCAGCACCGCCGGGTGCTGCTCCAGCGCCTCGGCGACCTTGGCAGCGGTGGCGCAGTGGCGCTCCATGCGCAGTTCCAGCGTCTTGATCCCGCGCAAGAGCAGCATGGCCGTGAGCGGCGACATCACCGCGCCGGTCATGTCTTTCAGACCCACGAGCCGCACCTGCATCATGTCCTCGGCATTGCCCACAACGAGGCCCGCCACCACGTCGCCGTGACCCGAAAGGAACTTCGTCGCCGAATGCAGCACGATGTCGGCGCCATGTTCGATGGGGCGGGTGATGACCGGCGTGGCATAGGTGTTGTCGACAACCACCTTGGCGCCCACGCGATGCGCGATCTCGGAGATGGCGGCGATGTCCACCAGCCTGTTGTTCGGGTTCGCGGGGGTTTCGAAATAGACCACCTTGGTCTGGTCGCTGATCACCTCGGCGAGGTTTTCGGGCTCGGTCATGTCGACCAGCGTCACCTTGACGCCAAAGCGCGGCAAGCCATGGGTCATGAAGGCGAAGGTGCAGCCATAAAGCGTCTTGTCGATGATGATCTCGTCGCCCGCCTGCAGGAAGGACCAGAGCGTCGAGGTGATCGCCCCCATGCCCGAAGCGGTGGCAAGCCCGGCCTCGGCGCCTTCGAGGTTGGCGATACGTTTTTCAAGATGGACCAGCGTGGGGTTGCTGATGCGGGTGTAGAAATGCCCTGCACGCTCGCCCGCGAACATGTCGCCGCCCGCCTCCGCGGTCTCGAAGGTGAAGGTCGAGCTCATGTAGATCGGCGGGTTCAGCGCGCCCTGTTCGTCCTGCGCGTCATAGCCGTGGTGGATGGCGCGGGTGGCAAAGGATTTCTGGTTCTCGGTCATGGCTGGCCCCTGTCTGATTTTCCGGCATGATCCGATGGCACAAGGGGCATTTGGTTGCTAATATATGCGTAAATTGCAGGAGATTTGGCATATCATGCCCCAAACGCCCCGATTGGACGCCACCGACCGCCGGATCATCCGCGCGCTGCAGCGCAATGGCCGGATGACCAACCTTGATCTGGCTAACGAAGTCGGTCTCTCGCCTTCGCCCTGCCTGCGCCGGTTGCGCGCGCTGGAGAAAAACGGCGCGATCCGGGGCTACAGCGTGGAGGTCGATGCCAAGGCCTACGGCCTGCCGGTCACGGTCATGGTGCGGGTGACGCTGGACGGTCACGACGAGGGCACGGTGCAGCGCTTCGAAAGCCAGATCCGCGCGATCCCGGAGGTGCTGGAATGTTTCGTGATGAGCGGGCTGTCGGACTACCTGCTGCGCGTCGTGGTGGGCGATCTCGAGGATTACGAACGCTTTGTGCGGGCGCGGCTGCATCCCATCGGCGGCATCGGGTCGATCGACACCAGTTTTGTCTACGGCGTGGTCAAGCGCTCTCAGGTCTACCCCGACATCGGCGATTGAGCGGGGGTAAAACAATTTAACCGGTTTACAATCCCGTCCCCCTTGGGAAATCTGCGCCCGAAGTTCCGAGGAGCCCCCATGACATTCGCCGCCACCCCCGCCCTGCAAGCCGTCGTTGATCATGCGCAAGCACATGAGACCGATTGGCCCCGCTCGATGTACCATGCCGACGGCGCCTATGTCGGCAATCGCGAGTGGAACGAAAGCGGCCCTTGGACTGAGATCGTGGGCCCCGTCAAACCGCGCGGCGGCCCCGCGGGGGTGATCCTGCATCGCGGTGAACGCGTAGCCGATTGGGGCGATACGACGCGCGCCGACATGACCTTCTCCATCGCCAAGAGCTACCTGTCGGTGCTGGCGGGGCTGGCGGTGAAAGACGGGCTGATCGCGGACCTCGACGCGCCCGTGGGCGACAGCGTGCCGGGGCCGTATTTTGCGGGCGATCACAACGGGCGCATCACCTGGCGGCAGATGTTGCAGATGAACAGCGAATGGCGCGGCGAGATTTTCGGCAAGGACGATCAGGTCGACCACTACCGCCAGATCGGCCCGGGGGCGGACAACAGCCGCAAGGGGCAGCTGCGCGCGGTCGGTGCGCCGGGCAGCCACTATGAGTACAACGACGTCCGGGTGAACGCGTTGGCCTATGCGCTGATGATGCGTTTTCGCCGCCCTTTGCCGGAGGTGCTGCGCGAAAGGATCATGGACCCGATCGGGGCCTCCGCTGACTGGCGGTGGGAGGGCTATTCGACCTCATGGGTCGAGGTGGATGGCAAACGGATGCAGTCGGTCACCGGCGGCGGGCATTGGGGTGGGGGCCTCTTCATCTCTGCCGAGGATCACGCAAAGTTCGGCCAGTTCATCTGCCAGAACGGCGCGTGGAACGGCGAACAAATTCTGCCCGAGGACTGGATGCAGCGGTCCCTGATGCCGACACCGACACTCGACAAATACGGCTTTCTGTGGTGGCTGAACCGCGGGGCGGAAGCCGATCCGAAACTGCCCGATACCGCCTTCAGCGCGCAGGGCGCGGGCGGCCATACGATCTGGATCGCGCCCGAGCACGAGATCGTCGCCGTGATGCGCTGGCTCGCGCCGACCGCCACGCCGCAATTCCTCCGCCGGCTTTTCGCCGCGCTGACCGAGAGCTGACACGAAAGGAAACCCCATGCATATCAAGACCTTCGGCGTCGAAATGTGGATGAACGAATTCGAGAACCACTGCCGCTACAACCTCGCCGAGACCTGCGTGGACTCGATCACCCTAGGCGAGCTGATCGACATGGCGGGCGTCGACAATTCCGTGCTGGGCGAATTGCGCGGCATGCGCATGGGCTATGGCGCGATCGAAGGCTTAGACCGGCTGCGCGACGCAGTGGCGGGGCTTTACGAGAACCAGTCCCGCGAGAACGTGCTGACCACCCACGGCACCATCGGGGCCAATGCGCTGGTTCATCAGACGCTGGTCAGCCGCGGCGATCATGTCATCGCCATCGTGCCGACCTACCAGCAGCATTACTCGATCCCCGAGAGCATCGGTGCCGAGATCGAACTGCTGCACCTGCGCCCGGAGAACGGCTTCCTGCCCGACCTTGATGAGCTGCGCGCGATGATGCGGCCCGAAACGCGGATGATCGCCACCAACAATCCCAACAACCCCACCGGCGCGCTGATGGACCGGGCGATGCTGGCTGAGATTGCCGAGATCGCGCAGGGCAGCGGCGCATGGGTGCTCTGCGACGAGGTCTATCGCGGCACCGATCAGGCGGGTGATGGCTATACCGCCTCGATCTGCGATCTCTACGAGCGTGGCATCAGCACGGCGGGCATGTCCAAGGCCTATTCGCTGGCCGGGTTGCGCGTGGGCTGGGTCGCAGGGCCGAAGACCCTGCTGGAAGACATCATGATTCACCGCGATTACAACACGATTTCCGTCGGGCGGATTGATGAGTATTTCGCGGCCCTTGCCCTTGAAAACCGCGCCCAAATCCTCGCCCGCGCACATCGGATCACCCGCGAGAACCTCGCGATCCTGTCGGATTGGGTCGAGGCCGAGCCGCTGATCTCATGGGTGAAGCCTCAAGCGGGCACCACGGCGCTGCTGAAATACGACCTGCCGCTGCCGAGCCGTGATTTCTGCACGCAATTGCTGGAGGAAGAGGGCGTTCTCTTCACCCCCGGCAGCGCCATGGACATGGAGGGCTGGCTGCGCATCGGTTTCGCCAATTCGACGGCGGACCTGCGCGACGGGTTGGCGCGTGTCTCCGCTTTCCTCGCGCGTCACGGCGCGGCACAGTCAAGCTAGATGGAGCCCATCATGCCGTCAGCCTCAGACCTGATCGCCAAAAGCGCCGCCCGTTCCTGCGTGGTTCATCGCAAAATCGCGGGCGCGGTTTACCGCACCCCGGTGATCGCCTCCCGCTTGCCAATGGCAGAGGGTTCGCGGCTGTTCTACAAGACCGAGAACTTCCAGCATACCGGGTCATTCAAACTGCGCGGCGCCAGTGCAAAACTCACTACGGTGCCGCTCGACCGGCCTGTCATCACCGCATCCTCCGGCAACCACGGCATCGCCTGCTCGCTTGCGGCCCAGACCACGGGGCATGAGTTGATCGTGGTACTGCCCGAAACCGTCGTCGCCAAGAAACGCAAGATCATTGAAAGCTACGGCACTAGGGTCGTGATCCATGGGGCCGATGCCTCGCTTTCTGAGCTACACGCGCAGAGTTTGGCTGAGGCTGAGGGCTATACCTATATCTCACCCTACAACGATGCCGAGGTGATCGCGGGGCAGGGCACCGCCGCGCTGGAACTGCTCGAGCAGATCGAAGGCATCGACAATGTCTTCATCTCGATGGGCGGTGGCGGGCTGATCTCGGGCATGGGATCGGTGATCAAGGAATTCTCACCGCGGACCCGCGTGATCGGTGTGAGCGCTGCGAATAGCTGCGCGCTGGCCGCGTCGATCAAAGCGGGCAAGATCGTCGAAACGGAACATCTCGACACGCTGGCCGATGGCGTGGCGGGCGGGGTCGATGCGGACTCGATGACCCTGCCGCTCGCAAGCGCGGTGATCGACGAGATCGTCCATTGCGACGAGGATCAGATCGCCGAGGCGTTAAAAGTGTTGGCTTGGGAAGAGAACATGCTGGTCGAAGGGGCCGCCGCTTTGGCGCTGGCGGCCTATCTGGCAGGGCCGCAGAACTTCGCGGGCCAGACCTCTGTCGTTCTGCTATGCGGTGGCAATTATGAGGTCGAGCAGTTGCGCGGAATCATCTGACGGCTGCCCGGCCATTTCCCCTCAGCGCATGTCGAACCGCAGGTCGACCCAACGGCCCTCGGGAATGTCCCGCGGCGCACCGCCAGCCCAGCCGGCCTGCCAGATCACCTCGCGGGTGCGGATATCGAGCGTCCCCGCATCATAACTGCACGCGACATGAACCAGCCGGTTGCCATTCGCATCCTGCGGCGCTTCGATCTGCCAGCCGCGGCTGGCGAGCGGCGGCACATTCGACAATCGGTAATGGCCAAGCACGACCCGTTCGAACCCTGCGCCCAAAGGCACCGCAGGCTCTTCACTGCCATCGCGGAACAGGCGCACGATCGGGCTGGCTTCCTTGATGAACCCATTGGCATCCACGGTTGTATTTGCGCCGGACCACAAAGGCTGCCACGCGCCCCATGCCCCCGTCGCCCGCACACGAAAGGCCAGACCCGGTGTGTCGATGCCCAGTGCGATCTGCCACAGATAGGCGCTCTGCCCGCCCAAGGTGCTATTGCCGCAGAGCAGGCCGAAGACCCCATTCAGCGCCGGGAAAGGGTTGGCCCCGACAGGCGCCTGCGCATGAGCGCCGCCATAGCTTGAAAAACTGCCCGAAAGATCATGCGCGTCGAGATCGGTCACCAACGGCCCCGCGTCAGCGCCGATGCCGAAATCCCCGACCCGCAGCAGCCGACCCACGGTCGCATCATCCACGCCCTGCGTCAGCGCCGCGCCCGAGTCGATGCCGCTCGCTGCGTCAAAGGCCAGCGCGGTGGGCCAACTGCTGCCATCGGCGCTGACCTTGATGGCGAAATCATCCTGCCCCGCCGTGCCCATCTCGGCCCGGCCAGACCAATCGGTTTGAAACAGCAGGCTCGCGGTATCGGCGGCGCTGGCCTTGTTGAGTTTTAGCTGATGCCCCGCCCCTTCGTGGGTAAACAGGCTCGCCGGGGAGGAGACCGACAAGCGATTGCCACTGTCATGATCCGTATTAACCCCCAGCCCGGAGAGGTTCGCCAGATCGGGGGGCGAGACTTCGGTCCACGCCCCAGCCCCCCAACGGTGCAGAATCCCTGTCGATTTATCCAAGGCGACCCAGCCGTCCTGCGGGGCGGTGAACTGCCAGGTCTCTCCGACCCACGCGGCGAGTTCACCGGGATGACCCGCCCAAACCTCTGTCGGCGCATCACCGAGCGCATGAACCTCCCCCGCCTGCGGTAGGGCGGGTGGCGTGTTGGCGTCAAAGCCTTCGACCGCAAGCTGCACCAGAAGATCGAGCCGTTGCAGCGCTTCGTTATGGGTCACATGTTTTTGCGCCTGTGCGGGCATCAGATAGGGCAGGGACAGGCGCTCAGAGGTGTCGGGCATCGGGGCTCTCCGCGTTATGGGTTGCCTGAGACTGTGAGAAGGAAGTCTTGCCAGCCTGACAATCCACCGTTCGGGCCGCGCGCAACAAACGGCGGTTCTGCCACATCGCACGGCACGGGCGGAAGGTGCGCGCCCCGGCTTTCACTTTCGCCCAACCGCCCTAACTCCCTGTCAGGCGGTGCCTTTTCAAAACGAAAGCCGCAGTTTAACATCACGCCACGCCGCGCAAGAAAGGCCCACGCTTATGTCCAAGACCAAGATCGCCGTTGTCGGTATCGGCTACGTCGGGCTTTCGAATGCGGTGCTTCTGGCGCAGCACAACGAAGTAACAGCGGTCGATTTGAACGCAGAACGGGTGGCGCAAGTGAATGCCCGCCGCGCGCCAATCGTCGATCCTGAGATCGAGCAATATCTCGCGGAAAATCCCCTCACCCTCCGGGCCACGACCGACGCAGAGGCGGCATATCGCGAGGCCGATTACGTGCTCATCGCTACGCCGACCAACTATGACCCACGCACCAATGTCTTCGACACCTCCAGTGTTGAGGCCGTGGTGCGGGATGTCTTGGCGGTCACGAAAACGACCACTATCGTCATCAAATCCACCGTTCCGGTAGGCTATACCGCGGGCCTCTCCGCCGAGTTGAACAGCGACCAAGTCATCTTCAGCCCGGAATTCCTGCGTGAGGGCCGCGCGCTCTACGACAACCTCCACCCCTCGCGCATCGTCGTCGGCGAAGACAGCCCGCGCGCCCGGCGCTTCGCGGAATTGCTGGCCGAGGGGGCAATCGATGACGACATTCCCATGCTCTTTACAGGCCCGTCCGAGGCAGAGGCGGTCAAGCTCTTCGCCAATACCTTCCTCGCCATGCGGGTGGCCTATTTCAACGAATTGGACAGCTACGCGCTGACCAATGGTTTGGACACGCGGCAGATCATCGACGGTGTCTGCCTCGACCCGCGCATCGGTGGGCATTACAACAACCCGTCGTTTGGGTATGGCGGCTACTGTTTGCCCAAGGATTCCAAGCAGTTGCTGGCCAATTACTCTGACGTGCCGCAAAACCTGATCAACGCCGTGGTCGAGGCGAACCGCACCCGCAAGGATTTCGTCTCAGAGCAGATTCTGGCGCTTGGCCCTCAGCGGGTGGGCATCTACCGGTTGGTGATGAAGGCCGGGTCGGACAACTTCCGCCAAAGCTCGGTCCAAGGGATCATGAAGCGGCTCAAGGCCGAGGGTATCGAGGTGATCGTTTATGAGCCCGTATTGCAAGAGGAACGCTTCTTCGGCTCCGAAGTCACCCGCGATTTGGAAGCGTTCAAGACGCGCGCGGATGTGATCGTGGCCAACCGCAATCACCCGGATCTGGCGGATGTCCCCGACAAGGTCTTCACCCGTGATCTTTTTGGCGCGGATTGACGCACCAACGGCACCCCAAACTCTCGAAGGCAAAATGCGCAATACGATCGACAGCAAGAACTGGTGGACCCTGCCCACGGGGCCACGAAACACCATCTGCGATGTCGCGGGGGTGCGCGTGGGCAGCCAAGACCTACGCGGGGAGGGGCTTTGCTCCGGGGTGACGGCGGTTCTGCCGCATGAAGGTGATCTCTTCCGCAATCCGGTGCCTGCGGGCGTTGCGGTGCTGAACGGTTTCGGCAAAAGCGCGGGCCTGATGCAACTGGCCGAATTGGGCCAGATCGAGACGCCGATCCTGCTGACCAACACTTTTGGCGTCGGCCCCTGTAGCACAGCGCTGATCCGGCGGGCGATTGCAGAAAACCCCGAAATCGGGCGGGGCCTTTGCACGGTCAACCCGCTGGTTTTGGAATGCAACGACGGCACGGTGAACGACATTCAGGCGCTGGCGGTGACCGAGGATCACGCGCAGGCGGCGATTGCGGCTTGCGGGCCAGCGTTTGCGCAGGGCACCGTCGGGGCCGGTAGCGGGATGAAGACCTTCGGCTATGCTGGTGGTCTCGGCTCCGCTTCGCGGCGGGTCGCCCTGCCGGGCTGCGCGGGGTTCGACCTTGGCGCGCTGGTCTTGTCGAACTTCGGCCAGCAAAGCGCGCTGCGCGTCTTTGGCCAACAGCTGCCGCCACCGGGGCCGGGGGATGACCCCGACAAGGGCTCGATCATCATCATTCTGGCGACCGACGCGCCGATGGGCTCGCGGCAGTTGACCCGCATGGCCCGGCGCAGCGCCGCGGCCCTTGGCCGGTTGGGCAGCCACATCGGCCATCAAAGCGGCGACATCGCGCTGGCCTTCTCAACCGCCAACCGCATCACCCGTGGCGGGGCTGATACGCAGAGCGTCGAGCGGTTGAACGAAGACCGGATGGATGCCTTCTTCATCGCCGCGGTCGAAGCGGTTGAGGAGGCGATCCTCAACGCGCTTTGGCATGGCGTCCCGCACCGGGGCTATGATGGCAGCCTTCTGCCCGCCTTCCGCGACCGGATGGCTGAGGTCTACCGCGATTAAGCCGCGCTCATCGGGTCCATTGGAGCGAGGTCGAGCCCCCCGACCCGCGCCAGATGCGCCAGCAGCGCGTCGATCCCCTCTCCGGACTTCAACGCGCAGAAGACCGTCGGCAGGTCCGGGCGCATCCGCGCGCTGTCGCGTTGCATGACGTCGAGCGATGCGCCGACATGGGGGGCGAGGTCGGTCTTGTTAATGACCAAAATGTCGGACTTGGTGATCGCCGGGCCGCCCTTGCGGGGAATCTCCTCCCCCGCCGCCACGTCGATCACATAGAGCGTCACATCCGCCAGTTCAGGGCTGAAGGTGGCCGACAGGTTGTCGCCGCCGCTTTCGATCAAGACCACTTCCACATCCGGGTGCCGCGAAACCATCTCCGCCACGGCAGTAAGGTTGATCGAGGCATCCTCGCGGATTGCGGTATGCGGGCAGCCGCCGGTCTCGACCCCGATGATCCGGTCTTGGGGCAGCACCTGCATGCGCATCAGCGCCTCTGCATCCTCTTGGGTGTAGATGTCATTGGTGATTACGCCGATCGACAGCCGATCCCGCAGCGCGCGGCTGAGCGCGGCGGTCAGCGTGGTCTTGCCCGCGCCCACGGGGCCGCCGATGCCGACGCGCAAAGGGCCGTTGTTGCGTTTCATGTGCGGAAAATCCTTGAATATTGGGTTTCGTGTTTCATCGCGGCGATGTCGCTGAGAAAGGCGGTGGAGGAGAGATCGTCGAGCGTGCCGTCCTCTGCCGCCGCGGCGACCTCAAGACAGAGCGGCGCAAGGTCGCGAATGACGATCTGCCCCTCGGTCTGCCCTAAGGGGATCAGGCGCATGCCAGCGGTGGCGAGGTTGGCGGTAAAGGCGTGCAAAAACATCTCAAGCGTTTGGCGCAGCGGCAGCCCTTGCAGCCGTGCGGCGCGTCCGACGGCCACGGGATAGCAAAGCGGCGGCATGTCCTGCTGCCAGATCGCGGCGCTGGCGCGGGCAAAGGCTTCGCCCTGTAGCACGGTTTCTTTCAACCGCTCGGCAGAGGCGGCAAAGGCGCGGGCCTGCGCGTCGATCTCCGATGGGTCATCCGCGCGATAAGCCGCCGCAAGGAAAAGCGCATCCGTCTGCCCCGCCCCATGCCGCAACACGCCGCCCAGCCAGTCGGCCAAGCTGTCTTGCCCCGTCACATCACCGTTCTGCACCGCCCATTCCAACCCATGGCTATAGGCGAAGGCCCCCACCGGGTAGGAGGGCGACAGCATCTGCACCAAGGTCAGAAGCGCGTCGGCCTGTAGGGTGTCAGCCATGCGCATGATCATGCGGGTGGTCGTGATCGTGAACGGCGTGGTGAACATGGCCGTGGTCATGCCCATGGGTGCGCCCATGGCCATAGGCCCCGCCTTCGGGGCGGAAGGGGCCGGTGATCTCTCGCGTGGTGGCACCGATCTGGCCGAGCATCTTGGCGATCACATGGTCGCGCTGAATCACCAGCCGGTCGGCGTCGATCTGGCAGGGGGTATGGCGGTTGCCGATGTGCCACGCGATGCGGGGCAGGTCGGGGCCGGTCACCTCCAGCAGGGCTTCGTCGGCGGCCACTATTTCGACCAGACGCCCGTCGGCCAGCACGAAAGCATCGCCGTGGTCGAGCGAGGTGGTCTGTGCAAGATCGACCAGAAACGCCAGCCCGTCCGCCGTGGTCAGCACCTTGCGGCGCAGAAAGCGCCCGTCATAGGTCAGCTCGACCCGGTCACTGGCATCGGACCACGCTCCGGCGCGGCGCATGTCTTGGCAAAGAATTGGGGTCATCTCGGTCTCTTCAAAACAGGAAATAGCGCTGCGCCATGGGCAGCACGGAGGCGGGTTCACAGGTCAACAATTCACCATCCGCGCGCACCTCATAGGTCTCGGGGTTGACCTCAACCTCGGGCAGCGCGTCGTTCAACTTCAGATCGCGCTTGCCGATCTCGCGGGTGTTGCGCACCGCAAGCGTCTGTTTGGCAAGGCCAAGGCTGCCGCCTACTCCCGCGGCCTCTGCCGCTTCGCTGACAAAGACCACGGCGGAATTCTCGACCGCCCGGCCATAGGCACCGAACATGGGCCGCGAATAAACCGGCTGCGGCGTGGGGATCGAGGCGTTGGGGTCGCCCATCTGCGCGCAGACGATGCTGCCGCCGAGCAAGACCATCTCGGGCTTCACCCCGAAAAAGGCGGGGTTCCAGAGCACCAGATCGGCACGCTTGCCCTCTTCGATGCTGCCGATATGGGTCGAGATGCCATGAGCGATGGCGGGGTTGATGGTGTATTTCGCGATGTAGCGGCGGACGCGGAAATTGTCGTTGTCGCCCGTCTCTTCGGGCAGCCGCCCGCGCTGCTTTTTCATCTTGTCAGCGGTCTGCCATGTGCGGATCAAGACCTCTCCGACCCGGCCCATGGCCTGACTGTCGGAGGCGATAATCGAGAACGCCCCCATGTCATGCAGGATGTCTTCGGCGGCGATGGTCTCTCGCCGGATGCGGCTTTCGGCAAAGGCCACATCCTCGGGGATCGACTTATCAAGGTGGTGGCAAACCATGAGCATATCCAGATGCTCTTCCAACGTGTTGACCGTGAAGGGCCGCGTGGGGTTGGTCGAAGAGGGCAGCACATGCTCTTCGCCGCAAATCTTGATGATGTCCGGCGCATGGCCCCCGCCCGCGCCTTCGGTGTGGAAGGCGTGGATCGTGCGGCCTTTCATGGCTTTTACGGTATGTTCGACAAAGCCGCTTTCGTTCAGCGTGTCGGTGTGGATCATCACCTGCACATCCATCGCATCGGCCACGCCAAGGCAGCAGTCAATCGCGGCGGGGGTGGTGCCCCAATCTTCATGCAGTTTCAGCGCACAGGCGCCTGCGTTGATCTGCTCTTCCAGTGCGGCGGGTTGCGAGGCATTGCCTTTCCCCGCGAAGGCGAGGTTCATCGGGAAGGCGTCGGCGGCCTGCATCATGCGCCCGATATGCCAGCCGCCCGGTGTGCAGGTCGTGGCCAATGTGCCATGTGCAGGGCCAGTGCCGCCGCCGAGCATGGTGGTCAGCCCCGAATGCAGCGCGTCTTCGATCTGTTGCGGGCAGATGAAATGGATATGGCTGTCAAACCCCCCGGCGGTGAGGATGCGCCCCTCGCCCGCGATCACCTCGGTGCCCGGCCCGATGATGATATCGACCCCCGGCTGCGTGTCGGGGTTGCCTGCCTTGCCGATCTTGGCGATGCGCCCGTCTTTCAGCCCGACATCGGCCTTGTAGATGCCGGTATGGTCAACAATCAGCGGATTGGTGATGACCGTATCCACGGCGCCGCCCGCGCGGGTGACCTGCGACTGGCCCATGCCGTCGCGGATCACCTTGCCGCCGCCGAACTTGACCTCTTCGCCATAGGCCCGGCCCTCACCGGTGGTCAGGTCACGCTCGACTTCAATGATAAGGTCCGTATCGGCCAGCCGCACCCGGTCGCCCACCGTGGGGCCGAACATGGCGGCATAGTCACCGCGTTTGATCTGTGCAGGCATCAGAGGTCTCCCATCACCGCGCTGTTAAAGCCAAAGACCCGCCGCGCCCCGCCGATCGGGATGAGCGCGACCTCGCGCCGTTGGCCGGGCTCAAAACGCACCGCAGTCCCCGCCGCGATGTCCAGGCGCAGGCCCCGCGCGGCGGCGCGGTCGAACTCAAGCGCCGGGTTGCTCTCGGCAAAATGGTAGTGGCTGCCCACCTGCACCGGGCGGTCTCCGGTATTGGCGACCATCAGCGTGATCGCCGTGCTGTCGGCATTGAGGGTCAACAGGCCCTCCGCCGGAATGATCTCTCCCGGGATCATGCTTTGGCGGTCTTCAGACGCCGCAGGACGAGGATCCCCCCCGACAGCGCAAAGGCCGCGGCGGCGATCAGGTAGACGGCGAGCGATCCGTCGCCCTCTCCGCCGTGGCTGTGGGGGAGCGGCGCGCTATGGGCGAAGGCCGCCATGGCGAGCGACATAAGCGGCAGGGCAAGAAGGGGGGCAAAACGCGGCATGGGATATCCTATCTGATGGGGTTGTGCACGGTGACCAATTTGGTCCCGTCGGGGAAAGTGGCTTCGACCTGCACCTCGGGGATCATTTCGGCCACCCCTTCCATACAGTCGTCGCGGGTGATGACATGGGCACCGGCCTGCATCATATCGGCCACGCTGCGGCCATCCCGCGCGCCTTCGACCACGGTGTCGGTGATGAGGGCAATGGCCTCGGGGTGGTTCAGCTTGACCCCCCGCGCAAGGCGCTTGCGGGCGACCTCGGCAGCCATGGAGATCAGCAGTTTGTCTTTTTCTCGCGGGGTCAGTTGCACGTCAGGTCATCCATGATCGGGGAAGGGTGTCACCGCTCAGCGCGCCCAAAATCGGGACGAGTGATTGGCGAAGGTCGAAACTATCTGCGGCGAGGATCCGAGCGACCAGCAGGTCAGGGCCGATCAGGCTGGCCCCGGCGCTGTCGGGCAATTGGGCGCGGAGCCGGGGTAGCCGCGCTTCGGCATCGGGGGCCACATAGATCAGCGTGGCAAGGGCACCTGCCCCGGCCGCGATGTGCGGGGCCGCCAGATGGGCGGTGACATCGCCGCTGAGTGTCATCGCGTCGTGAAAAAGCGGCTGGCCCGCGCGGTTGACCTCGATCCGGTCGCGGAAATAGGCATGACGCAGGGTTTCGCCCATAGCGGCGCGGCCAAAGACCAGCGGCTCCACCAGCAGGAGAGAGGCGTCTTGCGCCAGGTCGACCGTCAGATGCCGCCGCAGGGCGCATCCGTCGTAGAGAATGGTCTCTTGCGGCAGCCAATGCAGCGTCGCGCCGGTGTCGACGGTGAGGGTGTTGCGCAGCGCTGCCACTTGCCCCGGTTGCGCGCGATAGGCGCGTTCGGCGGCCTGCGTGGTGAGGCTGAGCGCCGCTTGCGCCTCTGCACGGGCCGTCAAGGAAAAACTATCGCCGCCGGTGATGCCGCCTGCGGAATTAATGATGATTGCTTGCAACAGCGCGGGGTCGGGGCGGGGGAAGAGAAGTTTCATCGCGCCCGACTGGCGCAATTCGCCGATTGTCGACCCGCCCCGCGCAGCCTTGGCCGAGACCATCGCAGCACCAATAGCGCGCGGCTGCACCGGGGTCGCTTGGGGGCTGTTTATGCTGCTGTCGATGAGAATGAGGAACGCTCCGCCCGGTAAAGTCTGATGATTTTTTAATCACCATAGAGACGGGGGAGAGTCATCGCCGAGGCGGTTCAGAGCCGCCTGCAGGGCGGGTTTGCTTGAAAAATGGGCGACAAATCGCGGTGCTGTCTGAAACTTGGGCATTCCGCGCATGGGGCGGCGGCCCCGGGGAGGGAGGGCCGCCGCTGTCGTCAAATCCCGATCACGGGCGCAGCATGACCTTGCCGCCACGGCCCGTGGTCAGCGCGGATTTCATCGCTTCGGTCACCTCGGCCAGCGGGTAGATGCCGCCGGTGTCGAGGGGCAGTTGGCCCTTCGCGGCCAGTTGCACCAATTCGCCAATCAGGCGGCCCCGCGTCTCAGCCGCCATCTCGCCGCTCACGCGCGAGCCCCAGAAGCCTTTGACGGTGATGTGCTTCATGATCAATTCGCCCGAAGACATGGAGAGCGGCTGGCCCGTCGCCGTGCCGAAGACGATCAACTCACCGTCCTTGCCCAGCAGTTCGACCAGTTGACCGCCCAACTCACCGCCGACGGAATCAATGGCCGAGACCGCGCCCTCTTTGCCGATCAACTCACGCGCTTTGCTCTGCCAATCCGCATCTTCGGTGGAGAGGACATGTTCCGCGCCGGTGTCGCGCATCTCTTCGGCGGCACCTTCGCGGCGGACGAGGTTCAGCAATTTGACACCCCGCGCCTTGGCCAGACCGACCATGATTTTGCCGACTGCGCCATTGGCGGCGGTTTGGACCAGCCAATCGCCTTCGCCGACCTTGAGGGTTTCCAACAGGGACAGGGCGCTGAAGGGCATGGCGATCAACTGCGCGCCCGCTTCGTCCGAGATCGCCTCAGGCAGGGGCAGCAGGCCCGCGGCGGGGGCGGTGAAATATTCGGCCCATGCGCCGTGGAAGCCAGCGGCGGTGACGCGTTTGCCGATCAGCGCCTCATCAACGCCTTCGCCCACGGCTTCGACAATGCCAAGCGCTTCGGAGCCGCCGATGGCGCCGGGCAGGTCGGGCTTGTAGCCATAGTTGCCGCGCACGGTCCAAAGGTCGTGGTTGTGGATGGGCGAGAGCACCATGCGCAGCAGCGCTTCGCCAGCGGCGGGCGCGGGCTTGTCGGTTTCGCGGGTGGTCAGAACCTCGGCGGGCTCGCCGAATGTGTCGTGGATGGCAGCGAACATGCTGTTTCCTTTCAGGTTGGGAATTGGCCCCCAGTGGGGGAGAGTTGGGCAGAGGTTTCAGCGCGCGCCATGCGCAGGGGCGCATCGCTGCGTGCCAGTTTGGCCAGCACCGCAGCGCCGAGCCATTTCGCATAGAGCATGCGGGCTGTGGTCTCGGGGTTTTCGAGCACACGAACGGTCCCATCCTCTGCGCCTTGGCGCAGCAATTGGGCAATGCGGGCGACCAAAGCATCGACACCCTGATCGAGCGTTTCGCGCATCGTTTCCGACAGGTCGGCGACTTCGGATCCAAGTTTCACCACCAAACAGGCGCTGGCGATCCCCGGGGCGCTGGATTGGCTGAGCCATGCATCCCAGAAACTGTCGAGCTTGTCGCCCGCCGTTCCCGGAGCCGCGATCAGCGCATCGACGCGATCGAGATAGGCCTCGACGTAATCTGCCAGCATTGCGGTGCCAAAAGCCTCTTTCGACGCGAAGTAATAGTAGAAAGAGCCCTTGGGCACGCCGCTTTCGCTCAGAATGCGCGACAGGCCAACGCCAGAGAACCCGTGCCGCAGCACGAGGCTGCGCCCTACGTCCAAGATGCGTTGCCGCGTCTGATCTGATTTCTTTGCCTCTGTCATACCGGGGCATCTAAGGAATAATAGACCGGTCGTCTAGTGCGCTCGCGCGAATGTGAGGCGGCCAAGTTGAACGAGGCGCCAAACCAGAAAATAGCGAAAAAACCTATTCTTGCGCGATCATATATATTAGATTCCACACAACGGCCCGCAGGGCGATGACAGGGATGGAATGAGAAGATGGATCAAAAGATTGCTCTGATAACAGGGGCCGGAAGCGGGGTGGGCCTTGCCTGTGCGCAGCGTTTGGCGAAGGACGGTTTCACCCTCGTGCTCACGGGGCGGCGGCAGGATAAGATCGACGCAGCCTGCGCGACGCTCGACGGGCAGGGGCATATCGCCGTGGCCGCCGATGTGGGCGTCGAGGCGGAGGTCGACGCGCTTTTCGAGCGGGTGGAGACGACCTTTGGGCGGCTGGATCTGCTGTTCAACAATGCCGGGCGCAATGGCTCGGCGGTCGAGGTGGACGGCTTAAGCGTGGCGGAGTGGAACGACATCGTCGCGACCAATCTGACCGGGTCATTCCTCTGCGCCCGCGCGGCTTTTGCCCTGATGAAACGGCAGAGCCCCAAGGGCGGGCGGATCATCAACAACGGCTCGATCAGCGCCCATGTCCCGCGCCCTCTGTCGGTGCCCTATACGGCGACGAAACATGCGATCACCGGGTTGACCCGCGCGCTGTCGCTCGACGGGCGGGCGCATGACATCGCCTGCGGACAGATCGACATCGGCAATGCGGCGAGCGAGATGACCGAGCGGATGGCAGACGGCATTCTGCAACCCAACGGCAGCCGCATGTCCGAGCCGCGCATGGATGTGAACGATGTGGCCGAAACGCTGTCCTACATGGCAAAGCTGTCGCTCGACTCCAATGCCATGTTCGTCACCGTGATGGCCACCAAAATGCCCTTCGCGGGGCGCGGCTAAGCGGTCAAAGCACCTTGCCCGGGTTCATCAAATGGCCCGGGTCGAGGGTGGCCTTGATCTGCGCCATCAACTCCAGCGCGACCGGGTCTTTATACCGGCGCAGCTCGGCGCGTTTAAAGGTGCCGATGCCATGTTCCGCCGAGAAAGAGCCGCCCATCTGGTGCACGATATCATGCACGATCCGGTTGAAGGCCCCGTATTCGGCAAGGAACGCCGCATCCGCCATATCCACCGGGCGCGACAGGTTGAAATGCAGGTTGCCGTCGCCGAAATGGCCAAAGGGGCAGGGTCGCAGGCCGGGCATGTGATCCATACAGGCTTGGGTCGCCTCGCGGATGAAATCTGCCACGCGCGACACCGGGACCGAAACGTCATGTTTGATCGACGCGCCTTCGGGTTTCTGCGCCTCTGACAGGTTCTCTCGCAGCGCCCAAAGCGCGTCTTTCTGCGCCTCCGAGGCGCCGATCACGGCGTCGATGATCTCCTCCGCCTCGAAAGCCGCTTCCAATGCGGTTTCCAGCCGGGCGTCGAGGTCTGTCTGCGCGCCATTGCCGGTGAGTTCGATCAGGCAATAGGCGGGATGCGCCTCGGCCATCGGATCGCTACAGCCGGGCGCGTGGTCGATCACCATTTGCAGGCCCAGCCGGTCGATATACTCGAATGTCGAAAGCGTGTCGGCGGTCTGGCCGCGCATCCGCGCATAGAGCGCGAGCGCCGGATCGGGGCCGGTGCAGGCCACCAGCGCGGTGGCCCGGGCGGTGGGTTTGGGAAAGAGTTTGATCACCGCCGCTGTGATGATGCCAAGCGTGCCTTCGGCGCCGATAAAGAGGTGTTTGAGGTCAAAGCCGGTGTTGTTTTTCCGCAGGCCGTTCAGGTCATTCAGCACCCGGCCATCGGGCAGCACCGCTTCGATCCCCAGCACGAGGTCGCGGGTATTGCCATAGCGCAGCACCGCCGTCCCGCCCGCGTTGGTCGAAAGATTGCCGCCGATCTGGCAGGACCCTTCAGAGGCGAGCGAGAGCGGAAAGAGCGCGTCGACCTCATCCGCCGCCGCTTGGATATTGGCGAGGATGCAGCCCGCCTCGACCGTCATCGTGGCATTGGTCGGATCGACCGCGCGGATACGGTTCAGCCGGTCGGTCGTGAGGATAATGCCGCCATCGGGCACGCCGCCCCCCGCAAGGCCGGTGTTGCCGCCCTGCGGCGTGACCGGCACCTCAGCGGCATGGCACAGACGCATGCAGGCGGCGACCTCTTCGGTTGAGCCGGGGCGGATCAGCGCCAGCGCCGTGCCGCGCCGCAGCCCGCGGTCTTCAATCAGCCGCGCATCGAAATCCTTGGCGTCGGTCACCACATGGGCAGGGCCAATGGCATCGCGCAGCGCATCGAGCAAGGCGGCGTGGTCTTGCGCGTCCGTATCATCTGCGCGGCGCGGCGCGGTCAGGGTCGTCATCTGGGTCATCCTTCAGCGCTGGTCGGCATCGACTTTTTTCTGAGCCGCGGCGCGCAGCTTGCTGATCGTGGTGCGGGTCGAGATCTGCTCGGGGTCGGTCACCAGTTCGATCAGCGCCGGACGGCCACTCTCGCGGGCGCGGGTGAAGGCGGCGGCGAAATCCTCGGTCTTGGTCACCCGTTCGGCATGGGCGCCCAGACCTTCGGCCATCTTTACGAAGTCTTGGTTCTGCAAGGTGGTGCCCGAGATGCGTTCGGGGTGGTCGCGTTCTTGGTGCATGCGAATGGTGCCGTAGATGCCGTTGTTGAACAGCAGCACGATGGGCCGCCCGCCATATTGCGCGGCGGTGGCGAGTTCATTGCCGCTCATCATAAAGCCGCCATCGCCCACAAAGGACAGCGTCAGACGCTCCGGTTCAGCAATCGAGGCCGCGACGGCGGCGGGCACGGAATAGCCCATCGCGCCACAGGTGGAGCCGACGATCCGGCCCGGGCGGCCAAAGCGCAGGAACCGCTGCGCCCAGCCGGTGTGGTTGCCCGCGTCGAGCGTGACCACCACGTCGTCGGGCAGCTCATCGCGCAGTTGCGCAAGGGCCACCCCCATGTCGAGATCCCAGTCGCCGCCATTGGGTGCTTCGGTATCGGTGAGGTAATCGGCATGCAGCTTGTCGCACCAATCGCCCCATGCTTCTGCCCGGCCCAGATCGACGCCGGACAAGGCAGCGGCCACAGCGACGGGCGCCGCCGCGATGCCCAAATCCGGCGAATAGACGCGGCCGATCTCATCCGCCTCCGGATAGAGATGCACCAGGCGGGTCTCGGGGTTGGGCGATTGCATGGTGGTGTAGGTCTTGGTCGTCATCTCGCCCAAACGCGCGCCGATCACGATGAACAAATCCGCTTCGCGTTGATGCGCGTAGAGGCTGGGCGCGGTAGAGGTGCCGAAATCGCCTGCATAGACCGGCGAGAGGTTGTTCACGATGTCCTGTCGCCGGAAAGAGGTGGTGACGGGGATCTTGTTGGCCTCGGCAAAGCGGGTGATGGCCGCCGCACTCTCATCCGACCAGCCGGAGCCGCCGAGCAGCAGCAGGGGCCGTTCGGCCTGCGCGATCTCGGTCTTGAGCATATCGAGGCCATCGGGCGATAGCCCCGCATGGGTGGCCGTATAGGGCCGCGCATCGGCCACGGAAACCACCTCGGTTAGCATGTCTTCGGGCAGGGAGATCACCACCGGGCCGGGGCGGCCCGAGGTCGCCACGCGGAAGGCGCGGGCCATATATTCCGGCACCCGCGCCGGGTCGTCGATCTGGGTGGCCCATTTGGCGATGGGGCCGAACATGGCGCGGTAGTCGACTTCCTGAAAGGCTTCGCGGTCGGTGGTGTCGCGGGCGATCTGGCCAACGAGCAGGATCATCGGCGTGCTGTCTTGCTGCGCGATATGCACCCCGATGGCCGCGTGGCAGGCGCCGGGGCCGCGGGTGACCATACAGATGCCGGGTTTGCCGGTGAGCTTGCCATAGGTCTCGGCCATATTCGCGGCCCCGGCTTCGTGCCGCGCGTTGATCAGGTTGAAACGGTCCTGCACGTCATGCAGCGCGTCCAGCACCTCAAGGTAGCTTTCGCCGGGCACGCAATAGGCGGTGTCGGCGCCGTGGATCAAAAGCTGATCCACAAGGACCTGTCCGCCGGTCCGCGCCTTGAGGGATGTTTTTTGCAGCATGGAGAAGGCTCCGTTTCGTTCGTTCTGAGATTTAAGTATGTGTGGCCGCTTGGCTTTTCGGGCTGGGGTTCCTGGCCTTTTGGAAGGCCAAGATAACGCCCGCGATGACCAGCCCCGAGGCGGTGAGCCGCAGATCGGGATAGATCAGCAAGAGCGACGCCGCGAAAAGCACCACCGACAGCACATTTGACAGTTGGCCAAAGTAGTAGCGTTGCAGGGCGGCGGCCAGCAAGATGACGCCAATGGTGGCCTGCAACAGGACCAAGGTGATTTGGGTGGCCGAACCCTGCATCAGGATCGCCGGTTCATAGACGAACATGAAGGGCACGATAAAGCCGGTCGCCCCGAGTTTCACCGCGGCCCAGCTCGCCTCGACGATCTTGGCGTGCGACAGGGTGTTGGCCGCATAGACCGCCATGGCGACGGGGGGTGTGATGGCCGACAGGATGGCGAAGTAGAACACGAAGAGATGCGCCGCTTCGACCTGCACGCCCAGTTTCACCAGTGCCGGCACCAGCAGGGCGACCTGCACGATATAGGCCGGTGTGGTCGGCATCCCCATGCCAAGGATGATGCCCGCGATCATCGACAGGAAGAGCGCGATGACCAGCGTGTCTTGGGCCGCTTCGATCACGAAGTTCGAGAAGGTCAGGCCAAGGCCGGTGATGTCGATCACGCCGACGACGATGCCCGCACAGGCACAGGCCGCGGCAATCGCCAGCACGTTACGGGCACCGCCTTCGAGCGCTTCGAGGATGTTGTCGACGGTGACGTAATGCCGTGTCGTCTTGCGCAGCGCCGCCACGGGCACGACCGACACAATACCGCAAAGCGCCGCATAGGGGGCCGAATAGCCCAGCATCAACACGCCCACGATGATCGCCAGCGGCAGGAACAGGTGGCCGCGTTCAAGCAGCACGGTTTTCAGCGGCACTTGATCCTCTTTCGGGACCGAACCGATGCCCTTGCGCTTGGCCTCAAAGTGGACCGCAGCGAAGAGGGCCACATAGAACAGGATCGCGGGCGCCAGCGCGTATTTCGCAACCGTGAGGTATCCCACGCCGAGGTATTCGGCCATGACAAAGGCCGCAGCCCCCATGACGGGCGGCATGATCTGCCCCCCGGTCGAGGCCACGGCTTCGACTGCGCCGGAGAAGGCGGGTTTGAACCCCATGCGTTTCATCAGCGGGATGGAGAAGGTGCCGGTCGTCATCACATTGGCTACGGCAGAGCCGGACACCGACCCGAAGAGGCCCGAGGTCACACAGGCCACCTTGGCCGGACCACCGACCTGCCGCCCGGTAAGCGCCACCGCGAAATCCATGAAGAGCTGGCCCACGCCCATCCGCTCGACCAAGGAACCGAAGAGGATGAAAAGCACCATATAGGTCGCGGAAACCGCGATCGGGATGCCGAAGATGCCTTCGGGCGTCATGAACAACTGCTCAAGGATCACCGAGGGCAGGGTCGAGGTGAAGGCGAGGCCGTAGCCGAGAAACAGCAGCGCCGTGATCGGCAGCATCGGCCCCAGCATCCGGCGCGTGGCCTCAAGCAACAGGACGACCAGCGTGATCCCCACCACAATGTCCATCGGCATCAGCGGATCGACGTAGAGAAAGCGCTGCGTGATGTAGTTGAGGTTGAAGGACGGATAGAGCGCCGCGCCCAAGGCAACCAGCCCAAGCACCACGTCATACCAGCGCGGCACATCGTTGCGCAGCCCCTTGCGGTTGACGGTCAGGAAGATCAGCAAAAGCGCCAGAGCGACGTGCACGCCGCGCATGATATAGGGGTTGGGCGGGCCGACGAAGGCGACGTAGAGATGCCACACAGCCATACCGACCAGGATCAGCCTTGCTATGCGGGTAATCAGGGGCATCTTGTCCAGAAGGATCGACAGTTGCATGGGGGTTCTCGCGTCTAGAGTGGAAGGCGGCCTCTGTGTGTCAGCGCGCGGAATGCACGGGGCGCAGGGACCTTATGGATGTGGGCCGGACGAAGCGCTTGGCTCCGACCGACCCGTTTCGTGTCGGAAGGGAATTACATCCCCGAGACGCCACGCTCTGCGTAGAACTCTTTCGCGGCGGGGTGGAAGGGCACGCCGATGTCGGTGGCCATTTCCTCGACCGTCAGGTTCGCCATGGATTTGCTGATCGCGGCGAAGCTGTCGTTGTTGTCGGCAATCGCGGCGAGCACGGATTTGACGATCTCACCGTCATAGTCGCAGGGCGCGACCATATGGGTGTCGTAGCTGATCGCATGCACGGTCTCATCGAAACCGGGGTAGGCGCCTGCCTTGACTTCGCGGCGCTGGAAGGCGGCGTTCTTGTCTTTGAAGTACTGGAAGGTCTCTTCATCCACGTCGATCAGGCGAATCTTGCGGGAGGACGCCAGATCCATGACCGAACCTGTCGGCAGCGACGACCCCAGCGTGAAGAAATCGGCCTGACCGTCTTTCATCTGCGAGGCGGAGTCGGAATAGGAAGTGTTGGCGACGCTGTCGAGGTCATCAAAGGTCATGTCGGCGGTCGACAAAAGCTCGCGTGTCAGGAATTCGCCAGTGTTGCCAAGCTGTTGCGTGGTCAGGCGTTTGCCCTTCATGTCGGCGATCGTCTTGATGCCCGAATCCTCAAGCGCGACGATCTGGAAATACTGCGGATAAAGAATGCCAAGGTTGCAGACATTGGTCGTGGCCTTGCGGAACGGCTCTTTGCCCGACAGGCTATCCACGGTCGAGATCGAGTTGGCGAAGGCGATGCCAAAGCGGCCCGCGTCCACGCCGACCACATTCGACACGCCCGCACCCGGCGTGACGGTGATGTCCATATCGGGGTTCTCACGCTCCACAATCGCCTTGATCGCGCCGCCCACGGGATACCACGACCCGCCCTGCTGGCCGGTCGCCATGACAAAGCTCTGCGCATGGGCGGCGGCGCCTGCGACGGCGAAAAGGATGGTGGCCGCTGTGGTGCGGCGGATCGATTTGAAGAACGGTGACATAGAAACTCCTCCCGAGTTTTGACTGTGTGTCGGCAGCTACTGGATGGGTTCCGGGCTCCCCCCTGACATCCTCTTGCCGTGATCCGCAGACTGCGGGGGAATCTCTAGCCTGTCAATTAAAAATACAAATTTATGGGGATTTCATCTTACTTGTAATGTTGTATTCTGGTTGTAATGCTGGGAATGACCCTACCTTCTGATTATTGACAGCTTGTCATACAGGTGGTCCAATCGGTGAAAAGAAGTTGTTATTATGGCTGCAAATCTTCAGGCGACCGTGCCCCTCGTCGATGGTGCCACGCTAAGCGATCAGGTGACGGAGGTGCTGCGCCACAACGTGGTGAACGGCGTGTGGAACGTGGGCGATGTGCTGCCCTCCGAAACCACATTGGCCAGCGATTTCGACGTGAGCCGCACGGTGATCCGCGAGGCGGTGTCGCGCCTCAAGGCCGAAGGCATGTTGTCGAGCCGTCAGGGCCGGGGGGCCTTTGTCGCCAGCGACCGGCCCCGTCAGGGCTTTGCGATTCCTGAACGTGACATGGAAAGCCAGCGCAAGCTCGAACAGATCCTAGAGCTGCGCATGGGGCTTGAGATCGAAGCCGCTGCCATCGCCGCCGCCCGCGCCACCCCAGAGGCCCGCGCGGAGATTGAGCGTGCCGCCGCCGCCTATGATCAAAGCAACAAGATCGGTGGGCCGGCAGTGGCGGCAGGGGTCACTGCCGACCTCGATTTTCACCGCGCGGTTTGCGAGGCGACGGGCAACAGCTATTACCTCAGCCTGTTCAACTATCTTGTCGCCAGCCTGCGCGAGACGATGCTGGCCGGGCGGCTGCAAGCGTTGAAACGCGGTGGCGAAAGCCGGGATGCGATACAGGAACACTACGACATCGCAGCCTCTATCCTTGAGGGTGACGCGGAACGCGCCCGCCAGCGGATGCGCGACCACCTCCAGATGTCGAGCGGGCGGCTCTTGGCACAGCTCAAGACCGAGGACGGGCTGGCAGAGTGACCATTCCTGCCGCCCTCCACGCCGCCCTCGCGCGGCCCGCCTCACTGACCATCGCGCTCAGCGGGGGGATCGACAGCCTGACGCTCTCGGCCGCTGCGGCCAAGGTGCGCGGCGCGGCGGGCGTGACGCTTTGCCATGCGGTCTCACCCGCCGTTCCGGCGGCGGCAACCGCGCGGGTGAAGGATTTCGCCACCGAATGGGACCTGCCGCTGAAGCTGGTTGACGCGGGGGAGTTCGCCGATCCCGCCTATCGCGCCAACCCGTTCAATCGCTGTTATTTCTGCAAGTCGAACCTCTATGGCACCTTGGCGCGGATGGGGCCGCTGGTGGCGGCGGGCACCAATACCGATGATCTGTCGGACTACCGCCCCGGCCTGCAAGCCGCGGCGGAACACGGCGTGCTGCACCCTTTCGTTGAGGCGCAGATGTCCAAGTCGGATGTGCGCGCCTTGGCCCGCGCACTTGGGCTGGGGGATCTGGCGGAACTGCCAGCCGCCCCCTGTTTGGCCAGCCGGATCGAGACCGGTCTGCGGGTGGAGCCGGCGAATCTGGCGGTGATCGACCGGGTAGAGACCCTGCTGCGTGCAGAGTTGGGCAATATCACCCTGCGCTGCCGTCTGCTGCGTGGGGGCTGGGTGGTGGAGCTTGATCCGTCTGTTTACGAAGACCTCTCCGCCCAGAAACGTGCAGCGATATTGACGCAGGTTCGGCAGGCCACGGATGACGGGCGCGCGGTCGATCTGCGGGCCTATTCAAGAGGAAGTGCATTTGTCCATCACTAAGACCGGCCCCGACGGGCATCCAGACGTGACCTTTGACCGGGGCCGCGGGGGGCGTATCGGCATCGAAGAGGCCGTGCTTTGTGAGCATAAGTCGGTGGCGCAGATCGCCGCGATCATCGGCGATGCGGCGGCAGAGGGGCGCAGGCTGTTGCTGACCCGGCTGACGGCAGAGCAGTTTGCCTCCCTGCCCGCCGACGCGGCGCAACAGGTCGATTACTGCGCCGCCTCGCGCACTGCCATTTTGGGAGAGATCGGGTCCTTGGCCAGCACCCCGCGCATCGCCCTCGTCAGTGCGGGCACCTCTGATTACGCCCCCATGGCCGAGGCGCGGCGCACGCTGGCCTATGGCGGGATGGCGGCGACCGAGGTTTCGGACGTGGGCGTGGCCGGGCTGTGGCGTCTGCTCGCGCGGGAAGAGTTGCTGCGCGAGATGGACGTGGTCATCGTCTTTGCCGGGATGGACGCGGCCTTGCCTTCGGTCGTGGCGGGGCTGGTGCCGGGGGTGGTCATTGGTGTGCCGACCTCCGTCGGCTATGGTGTCGCCCGCGGCGGGAGGGTCGCGCTCGATTCGATACTCGCCAGCTGCGCACCGGGGGTGACGGTGGTGAACATCGACAACGGCTATGGGGCCGCAACATCGGCGCTGCGGCTGGCCAATATGATGCGCCGCGCCGCGGCGGGAGGGTAGCCGGTGACAGCACCGAAACTGAAGATCAAGAAACGGCAGACTTTGGCCGACCAGCTCTACGGGCAGGTCCTTGAGCAGATCGTGTCTAACAAGCTGGTGCAGGGAGAAAAGCTGCCTTCGGAGAACCAGATCGCCACCGCCTTTGGCGTGTCGCGGCCCGTGGTGCGTGAGGCGCTGCGCAAGCTGCAAGAGGACGGTCTGGTCGAAGCGCGGCGCGGCGTGGGCACCTTCGTGCGGCGGCGGCCTTCGGAAAAGCTGATCGAATATGCCACGGCGGGTTCCGTCGCCGGGCTGATGCGCGCGATGGAGGCGCGGATCACGATCGAAAAGGCCACCGCCCGCATGGCCGCGCAGCGCGCCAGCCCCAAGGATATCGCCCGGATCGAGGCAGCCTTGCAGACGCTGGAGGCATCGATGCAGGCGCGCGACCCGTCCTTTGACGCCGATTTCCAATTCCACCGCGCCATCGCGGCGGCTTCGGGCAATGAGGTTTTCGTGCAGATGCTGGATTGCGCCCGCGGTTCGATCGAACAGGGGATCGACGTGGCGCAAAAGCTGACGCGCCAAGGCTCCCAGGCGCGGATCGACGTGGTGATCAGCGAACATCGGCAAATCCTCGAAGCGATCCGCGCGGGCGACAGCGAAGTCGCAGGCGTGTCGATGGCCTATCACCTTTTGCAGGCGCGGGCCCGGATCACCGACCACGCCGGTATCGCATGACCCAAGCAAGCAGAAAGACCACCCCATGATCTACGACCACCGCACCTATTGCTGCCGCCCCGGCACGATCAAGAAACACCTCGCGCTCTATGCCGAATTCGGCTTTCCGGCGCAGCGCCGCATCCTGGGCGAGCCGGTGATCTATGCGCAGGTCGAGACGGGCGACGTGAATTCCTTCGTGCATATCTGGGCCTATAAGGACGCTGCCGACCGTGCCGCCCGTCGGGCGCAGATGGCGGCGGATCCTGAGTGGCAGGCCTATCTCAAGAAAAGCGCCGAGGCGGGGTATTTGGTGAGCCAGACCAATAAGATCCTGATGCCCGTGCCGCTAGAGGGTTAAGCCGCGCCCCGGCCTGAGAGGTCAGGCCGGGGCAGTCTTCAGGTCACGAGGCAGGCCTCGTCGATGCCGCGCCCTTCGTGGAAGGCGCGGATGTTGCCCGCCCAATGGCCGACCATGCGCCTGAGGTTGTCCTCACTATGGCCGCCGATATGCGGCAGCGGCAGGACGTTATCGAGACGTAGCAGCGGGTTGTCCGGCTCCACCGGTTCTTGGGTAAAGACATCCAGTGCCGCCCCGGCGATACGCTTGTGGGTCAACGTGTCGATCAGGACCGCCTCGTCGATCAGCCCGCCGCGCCCGGTGTTCACCAAGAGGGCATCCGATTTCATTCGCGTCAGTTCATCCGCCCCAATAGTGTGGTGTGACGCATCGGTCAGCGGCATGTGCAGGCTGACGATATCGCAGGTTTCAAGGATTTCATCGCGGTCTGCATAGCGCGCGCTGGTGCCTTCGGCGGGCCCCGAGCGGCGATAGTAGAGCACCTCGCAGTCAAAGCCCGTCAGCCGTTTCGCGACAAGCTGCCCAATGGCGCCAAAGCCGATCAGCCCGACCTTCTGACTGCTGAGATCCCGCGCCCCGGGGACGATTTCGGGCACGATCCATTTGCCCGCGCGGGTGTTGTTGTAGTGCAGCGGAATGCGGCGCAGCGCGGAGATCATCATGCCGATGGTCAGATCCGCGATGGTGGGCGCGTTGACCCCGGGGCTGCGCGCGACCGGAACACCCATCTCGCGCGCGACATCCAAGGGGATTTTGTCATACCCGGTGCCCCATTGATGCACGAGGCGCACGCTATCGGCCCCCCGCAAGACCTCAGCCGGAAGCCCCCGCCCGCGTGGGACGATATAGGCTGCCCCCTTTACCGCTTCGGCAAAGTCCGCTTCCGAGAAAGAGGCCGCAAAGCGCAGGTCGAGCCCTTCGGCATAGCCGCGCACCTTGTCTTGCATGTCCTGCGGCATCGCGTCGAGCACGGCGACGGGGCCGATCAACCCGCCGCTCATGCCGAGGCTCCGCGCAGGTCTTCGGGCAATAGCGCCTCGGGCAGGTTTTGGTAGGACACGGGCCGCAGGAAGCGGCGGATCGCCATGGTGCCGACGGAAGTCGCGCCAAAGTTGGTAGAGGCCGGGTAGGGGCCGCCATGCACCATGGCGTCACAAACCTCGACCCCGGTGGGGAAGCCGTTCACCAGCACCCGGCCCGCCTTGCGTTCAAGGATGGGCATCAGCGCCTTGGCGGCGTCGGTGTCACCCTCGTCCATCTGGAGCGTCGCGGTCAATTGCCCCTCGAACCCTTTGGCGAGCTCTTGCATCTCATCGCCCGAGGACACCCGCAGCACCAGTCCCAAGGGGCCAAAGACCTCCTCCCCAAGCGCGTGGTCTTGCAGGTAGGTATCGGCGTCGGTTTCAAACAGGTTCGGCTGGGCGGCGCGGCCGTCGCTGTCGGTGCTGACCAGCGCGCGGACGGCGTTGCGCCCGGTGAAACGTTCCTTGCCGTCGCGGTAGGCTTGGGCGATGCCGTCGGTCAGCATGACCTGCGGGCCGACCTGCTCAAGCGCCTCTTTCGCGGCGGCGACGAATGCGTCGCCTTCGGCCCCTTTGGCCACGACCGCGATGCCGGGGTTGGTGCAGAACTGCCCCGCGCCCATGGTCAGCGACCCGGCCCAGCCAGCGCCGATTTCCGCGCCGCGGTTTCGGGTGGCCTCGGCCAGAACGAACATCGGGTTCACCGATCCCAACTCGCCAAAGAAGGGGATCGGCTCGGGGCGTTGGGCGCAGAGATCAAAGAGTGCGCGCCCCCCGCCGAGCGATCCGGTAAAGCCCACGGCCTTGATCAGCGGGTGCTGCACCAGCGTCTGCCCCACCTCGCGGCTGTTGGCGTGGATCAGAGAGAAGACGCCGGGGTGGATGTCGCATTTCTGGATCGCCGCGTGGATCGCTTCGGCGACGATCTCCCCCGTGCCAGGGTGGGCGGAGTGGCCCTTGACCACGACCGGGCAGCCCGCCGCCAGCGCCGCGGCGGTGTCGCCGCCCGCGGTGGAGAAGGCCAGCGGGAAGTTCGACGCGCCGAAGACTGCAACCGGCCCGATGGGGCGCTGGATCATGCGGATGTCGGGGCGCGGCATCGGCTGGCGTTCGGGCAGGGCGCCGTCAACGCACCGGTCGAGATGCGCGCCTTTGCGGATGTGATCGGCAAAGAGGCGCAGCTGCCCGGTTGTCCGACCCCGTTCGCCCTGAAGACGGGCTTCGGGCAGGCCGGATTCGCGTGTGCCGATCTCGGTAATGGTCTCGGCGCGGGCCTCCATCTCATCCGCGATGGTGTCGAGGAAGGCGGCGCGGGTCTCGCGGCTGGTATGGGCGTAGGACCAAAAAGCCTCCTCCGCCGCTTGGCAGGCCCGGTCGACATGGGCCGGGGTGCCGCTTTGGAATTGGTCGCTTTCGCCGGTGGCGGGGGAATTGGCGAAGGTCTCTCCGCCGCCGACCCATTCGCCGGCGATCAGATGCTTGCCGTGGGGGTGAAATCTCTTGCTGTCCGCGGTCATGATCCATCCTTATGGGTTTGCTGTGTCAAAGTGGGGGTGGGCTGCGCCATGGTCTGCACCAGCGCATCCATCTGCCGCGTGAGCAGCCAAGCGTCGCCTGCGATGGCGACGAATTCGATACCCTCATCAAAGTACCGTTGCGCAAGATCGGCACCATAGCCGAGGATGCCCGCAGGCAGCCCGGCGGCATGGATGGCCGCGACCGCCTCGCGGATTTTGTCTTGGACATCGGGGTGCATCGGGTTGCCGGTATGGCCCATCGCAGAGGAGAGGTCCCCCGGCCCGATAAAGATCGCATCGACCCCCGGCACGGCGGCGATGGCGGGGATTTCGGCCACCGCTTCGGGGGTTTCGACCTGCACGATCACGCATTGCGCCTCTGCATAGGTGCTGAGGTAATCGGTTTGCCGCGCGTAATCATTGGCGCGGATCGTGGCCGAGATGCCGCGCAGCCCTTCGGGCGGGTAGCGGGTCCATGATACGGCTTGGCGGGCGGCCTCGGCAGTCTGGATCATCGGGAACATCAGGTTGCGCACGCCGATATCCAGCAGCCGTTTGGTCATCGTCTGATCGGAAGAGGGCATCCGCACGATCATCTGCGCATCGGGATTGGCACTGCCTGCCGCGCGCAGATGGTCGGTGATTTGGCTGAGATCGTTGGGCGCATGCTCCATATCCAACAACAACCAGTCGATCCCGCTGCCCGCCGCGATCTCGGTCACCGTAGGAGAGCAAAGCGAGAGCCAAAAGCCCGACAGGCGGCTGCCGGGGCGGAGCGTGTGTTTCAGTGGTTTTGCCGACATTTTCGCGGCTCCTCCCTCAAATGGTATCGACAACTGGGGTGATACGGTAATATATCAGTTCGAGCAAGATGTGTTTTCCAACCTTTTTGCGATGATGTTTTAGCTGGCGAGGATTCCATGACCGAGACCAAGAAAACCGCCGATCAGCTGCGCAGCGCGCGCTGGTTCGCCCCCGACGATCTGCGCAGCTTTGGCCATCGGTCGCGCATGATGCAGATGGGTCTGGGCCCCGAGGATTGGGAGGGGCGCCCGGTGATCGGCATCCTGAACACTTGGTCCGAGATGAACCCCTGCCACCTTCATTTTCGCGACCGCGCGGAGGACGTGAAGAAAGGAATCGCGCAGGCCGGGGGGCTGGGGCTTGAGATCCCGACGATCTCGATCGACGAGAGCTTCACCAAGCCGACTTCGATGCTCTACCGCAATATGATCGCGATGGAGACCGAAGAGACGATCCGCTCGCACCCGCTTGACGGAGTAGTCCTCATGGGCGGCTGTGACAAATCCACGCCCGGTCTGACCATGGGCGCGATCAGCGCAGGCGTGCCGTTCATCTTTTTGCCCGCGGGGCCGATGCTGCGGGGCAATTACGCGGGCCGGGCGCTTGGCTCTGGCTCGGACGCCTGGAAGTTCTGGGACGAGCGCCGCGCGGGCACGATCTCAGCCGAGGAATGGGTCGGCGTCGAAGGCGGCATTGCGCGGTCCTACGGGCATTGCATGACGATGGGCACCGCCTCCACCATGACCGCGATTGCCGAGGCGATGGGGCTGACCCTGCCGGGGGCGACCTCGATCCCCGCTGCGGATGCGGGCCACAAACGGATGAGCGCCTCTTGCGGGCGGCGCATTGTCGATATGGTTTGGGAGGACCTGACGCCCGACAAGATCATCACCCCCGCCGCCGTGCAAAACGCGGCGACCGTGGCGATGGCGACGGGCTGTTCGACCAATGCGGTGGTGCATCTCTTGGCCATGGCGCGCCGCGCCGGTGTGGCGCTGGAGTTGAGCGATCTCGACGCTCTGGGCCGCATCACGCCGCTGATCGCCAATATCCGCCCCTTGGGCAGCAGCGAATATCTGATGGAAGATTTCTACTTCGCGGGCGGGCTGCGGGCGCTGATGGACCAGTTGGGCGACAAGCTTGACCGGTCGGCCATCACCTGCACCGGCAAACCGCTGGAGGAGGGGATTGCGAATGCGCCTGTCTATAATGACGACGTGATCCGGCCCCTGTCGAACCCGGTTTATAAAGAAGGCTCGCTTGCCGTGCTCAAGGGCAACCTTTGCCCCAATGGCGCGGTGATCAAACCGGCGGCCTGCGATCCAAAATTCCACCACCACGAAGGTCCGGCGTTGGTCTTTGACAGCTACCCCGAGATGAAGGCCGCGATCGATGACGAGAACCTCGATGTGACGCCCGACCATGTGCTGGTGCTGCGCAACGCAGGGCCGCAGGGCGGGCCGGGGATGCCGGAATGGGGGATGCTGCCGATGCCCAAGGCGCTTCTGAAACAGGGGCACCGCGACATGCTGCGGATCTCGGATGCGCGGATGTCGGGCACCTCTTACGGCGCTTGCATCCTGCATGTCGCGCCGGAGTCTTTCGTGGGCGGGCCGCTGGCGCTGCTGAAAACGGGGGACATCGTGCGCATGGATCTTGAGGCGCGCACCCTCGACATGCTGGTGGATGAGGACGAACTCGCCGCCCGCCGCGCCGCGTGGAAAGCGCCGGAGCCACGGTTCGAGCGGGGCTGGGGCTACATGTTCCAGCGCCATGTGGGGCAGGCCGATCAGGGCTGCGACTTCGACTATCTCACCGCGGCCTTCGGCCAAGCGGCGGGCGAGCCGGATATCTTCTGAGAGGGGCTGGCAATGACACATGATCTATCGAAAGCGCTTACCGGCATCTCGGGCATCCTCGTGACGCCCTATGACGCGGGCGGAGAGATCGCGCCGCGCAAGCTGGCGCCGATCATTGACCGCGCGCTTGCCGCCGGGGTGCATATCCCGGTGGTGAACGGCAATACCGGCGAATATTACGCGCTGACCAATGATGAGGCCTGCACCATGGTACGCGAGGTGGCGCAGATGGTCGATGGGCGCGCGCCGCTGCTTGCGGGTGTCGGGCGCGGCATTCGCGATGCCTGCGCGCTGGCCAAGGCAAGCGCCGAGGCGGGGGCGGATGCGCTGATGATCCACCAACCGCCCGATCCCTTCGTCTCCCCCCGCGGTACGGTCGATTATGTGCGCGCGGTGCGGGATGCCTCGGGCGGGCTGCCGGTGATGCTGTACCTGCGCAATGACGCGATGGGGCCCGAGGGCATCGCGCGGCTGTGCGAGGTCGACGGGGTGAAGGGCGTCAAATGGGCCACGCCGAACCCCTTGAACCTTGCCCGCGCGATCGAAGCGGCGCCGAAAGACATTGTCTGGGTCGGCGGTCTGGCCGAGGTCTGGGCGCCGCCGCTCTATGCCGTGGGGGCGCGGGGCTTCACCTCGGGCCTTATCAACGTCTGGCCCGAGCGCTCGGTCGCCATCCACGCGGCACTCGATGCGGGCAACTACGGCGAAGCGAACCGCCTCATCGCCGGGATGCGCGCCTTTGAGGACATCCGCGCGGAAGAGCATAACGGCACCAATGTCACCGGCGTCAAAGCGGCTCTCATGGCCATCGGACAGGATTGCGGCCCCACGCGCCCGCCGTCCGCATGGCCGCTGACGGAACAGCAGCAGGCGGTGTTGGATCAATTCGTGAAAGACAATCAACTGAAGGGAGAGGCGGCATGAGCCCCGAACTACGCGAGAAACTCCAAGCGGTCTCGGTCGCGACATTGGCGACGGCGCTGTATAAGCGTGGGCTGCGCAATCAGGTGGTGCAGGGGGTCGGCCCCGTGGCCGCCAAGGGGCGCAACATGGTCGGCCCTGCCTTTACCCTGCGCTATATGCCCGCCCGCGAAGACCGCAACCAACTGGTCGAATTCCGCAATCCCGAGCATCCGCAGCGCGTCGCGATCGAGACCTGCCCCGAGGGCCATGTGCTGGTGATGGACAGCCGCAAGGATGCCCGCGCCGCCAGCGCCGGTGACATCCTGATCACCCGGCTGATGATGCGCGGCGCGGCGGGTGTGGTGACCGACGGGGGCCTGCGCGATGCCGCGACCATCGGCGCGCTTGAGATCCCCGCCTATCACGCGCGGCCCTCCAGCCCCACGAACCTGACGCTGCATGAGGCGATTGAGATCAACTGCCCCGTGGGCTGCGGCGATGCCCCGGTCTTTCCCGGTGATATCGTGGTGGGCGACGACGACTGCGTTATCATCATCCCCGCGGATATTGCCGAAGAGGTGGCCGAAGAGGCTGTCGAGATGACCGCCTATGAGGATTTCGTGGTGGAGCAGGTCAAAGATGGCGCCGGGATCATCGGGCTCTACCCCGGCACCAAGCAAGAGAACCTTGATAAGTTCGCCGCGTGGCGCAAGGCCAACAACCGCTGACTTAAGGCTTTTCCGGGGTGAAATACTCCGGGAACGCCGCCCGTTTCTCGGTCATCCGGTCGACGGTGCGTTGCAGGTGCTGGCGCAGCGCCTCCATCGCCGCGGGCGCATCGCCCGCTTCGATCCCGTCGAGGATGCGGCTGTGGCCGCCGATCACGTCCTTGTTGTTCAGAATGCGTCCCGCCTCATCAATGTCGTCCAAATGCAGGCGGCGCAGGCGTTCCAAATGGCCCGCATGGCTGCGCATGATGCGCTGGCTCTGCACATGACCCGCCGCCACGAAGAGGGTCTGGTGAAACACCTCGTCCAATTCCTGAAAGGTCGGCACATCGCCGGGCTGGTCCGAGATGCTGCTTTGCAAGGCAACGATGCTGCGCAAACGGGTGAGGGCTTCGGGCGCGATCTCATCGGCCAAACGGCGCACGACTTCTGTCTCAAGCGCGATGCGCATGAACTGCGCTTCGCGGATTGCCGACATATCGATCGGTGTGACCAGCGTGCGCGATTGCGGGTAGATCTTGACCAGCCCTTCTTTGGCCAGCTGTTGCAGCGCATCGCGCAGCGGCGTCAGGCTGACGCCATGGGTCTCGGCCAGTTCGGCACGCAACAGCGGTGTGCCGGGCGGCAGGTCGAGCCTTACGATCTGATCGCGCAGCGTGGCGTAAACCCCGCGCCCCGTCGGCCCGCCCTCGAACAGTCCCAAGTCGGCCCCGCCGCCAAGGATGCTTTTGGCAAGGGTCTGTGCGCTCTGCGCGGCGGGTTTCTTCGATGCGGTCATGCGGGCTCTTCCATAGCTGTTAAATCTAATATATCAGTTAATGACATCTTACCGAAGCGGTTTTTTCGACACCCAAGGGAGGGGGAGCATCCGATGGACAGCCAGACCATGCAAGAGGACAGACGCGCAAAGGTGATGCTGCTATCACCGACGGATAACGTGGTCGTGGCAACCGCGGCGGTTCCCCGTGGCGCGGTATTGCCGCAAGACGGGCTGCGTGCCAACCATGATACGCCCCAAGGTCACAAGATCGCGATCCGCCCGATCCAGCGCGGCGCGCCGATCCTAAAATTCGACACGGTGATCGGCTATGCGGCAGAAGAGATCGCCGCAGGCGATTGGTTGCACAGCCATAACATCAAGTTCGACGCGGTTGACAAAGACTATGCCTTCGCCCGCGATTATACCCCGACCAAGCTGCTGCCACCGCAAGAGCGCGCCCAGTTCATGGGCATCCGCCGCGCCAATGGCCGGGTGGGCACGCGCAACTACATCGGGCTTTTCGTCACCGTGAATTGCTCAGCCACCGTGGCGCGTAAGATCGCCAATTACTTCGACGAAGAGCGGATGGAGGCATGGGAGAACGTCGACGGGGTGATCCCCTTCATCCACGAATCCGGTTGCGGGATGGAGCTTACGGGCGAGCCGATGGACCTGCTGCGCCGCACGCTCTCGGGCTATATCCGCCACCCCAATCTGGCCGGTGCCGTGGTCCTGTCGCTGGGTTGCGAGCGCAACAACCTCGCCCAGTTCTTTGAAGAGGAGGGGTTGGCCGAGGGCAAGATGCTGCGCTGCGTCACCATGCAACATGTCGGCGGCACGGCCCGCGCGATTGCCGAAGGCAAAGAGGCGGTGCGCGAAATGCTGGATCAGGCCAATGCCGTCCGGCGTGAGCCCTGTTCGGCGGAACATATCACCATCGGGATGCAATGCGGCGGGTCGGACGGGCTTTCGGGGCTCTCGGCCAACCCCGGTCTGGGGGCGGCGGCGGATATCCTCGTGCGCAACGGCGGCACGGCGATCCTTTCGGAAACGCCCGAGATTTTCGGCGTCGAACACCTGCTGACCCGCCGCGCCCGCAGTGAAGCGGTGGGCCGCAAGCTGGTCGAACGCATGGATTGGTGGCTGGACTATACCAAGGGCCGCGACACGCAGATCAACGGCGTTGTCAGCCCCGGAAATCAGGCGGGCGGGCTGGCGAATGTGCTGGAAAAATCGCTCGGCGGGGCCAAGAAAAGCGGCAGCACGGGGCTGATGGAGGTCTACCGCTATGCCGAACCCGTGACGCAAAAGGGGTTGGTCTTCATGGATACGCCCGGCTTCGATCCCGTCTCGGCCACCGGGCAGATCGCGGGGGGCGCGAACCTGATCTGCTTTACCACCGGGCGCGGGTCTTGCTTTGGCTCTTACCCCTCACCGACGATCAAGCTCGCCTCCAACACGCCGATGTTCACCAAGATGCAGGACGATATGGACATCAACTGTGGCACCGTGATCGACGGGGAGCAGAGCCTAGAGGAGTTGGGCCAAAGGATCTTCGAGCGCATCCTCGCCATCGCCTCGGGGGAGCCGAGCAAGTCCGAAGCGCTCGGCGTGGGCGAAGAGGAATTCGCGCCTTGGCCGATTGGGGTCACGGGGTAACAGATGTCGAAGGGGACAGCGCAGATGAAACCGAACTATGTGAAACTGGTCGAGGATACGCCGCTGCCGCGCATGGCGCTTTGCCGTCAGACCTTTGCCGCAACCCAGATCGACGACCCGCGCGCCGCCGTGGCAGAGGCGATGCAGGCCGATTGCGCGGGCAAGATCAAACCGGGCATGTCCATCGCCATCACCGCGGGCAGCCGCGGGCTGGCGAACCTGCCGGAACTGCTGGCCGCCATCGTGGCCGAGGTCCGCGCGCGCGGGGCGCATCCCTTTGTCGTGCCCGCCATGGGCAGCCACGGCGGCGCCACCGCAGAGGGGCAAACCGCGCTGCTGGCGAAACTGGGCGTGACCGAAGAGAGCCTCGGTTGCGAAATCCGCTCTTCGATGGAGACCGATGAGATCGGCGTGCTCGACAACGGCATGTCGGTGCGGATGGACCGCCATGCCAATGCCGCCGATGGGATCATCCTGTTCAACCGGATCAAGCCGCATACCTCTTTCCGCGCGCCGAACGAAAGCGGGCTGGCCAAAATGCTCTCGATCGGGTTGGGCAAGCAATCGGGGGCCGAAACCTGCCATTCGCGCGGCATCGATAACGTCGGCATCTTCGTGGCCAAAATGGCGCGGATGAAGCTGGAACGTTGCAAGGTGCTGTTCGGCATTGGCACGATTGAGAATGCCTATGACGAACTCTCGCAGGTGGTCGCGCTCGACAGTGACGGGATGCTGGAGGCCGAAGCGCCCTATCTGCAAGAGGCGATGCGCAACATGCCCCGTCTGCCGCTGGGGCCGCTGGACGCGCCTTCGGCCTCGGGCGATCTGGATGTGCTGGTGGTGGATGAGATCGGCAAGGAGTTCTCAGGCACCGGGATGGACCCCAATATCACCCATCGGTTTTCGAGCGAGAAGATGCAGGTCCATCTGCATATCTCGCGGCTGGTGGCGCTTGGCCTTTCGCCGCGCAGCAACGGCAATGGCAATGGCGCGGCGCGGGCGGATGTGATCACGCAGCGGTTGGAGCAGGATTTCGACCGCGAGGCGGTCTATGCCAATGCCATCACCTCGCAGGTGTTGAAACAGTCGAAAATTCCGATGGTCATGCCCTGCGACCGCACCGCGATCCAGACGGCGGTCAAGACCTGCGGGGCCGAGGATATCACCAAGGTCCGGCTGCTGCGTATCCCCAACACGCTGAAGCTTGAGTATCTCTATGCTTCCGAGGCGATGCTGCCGGAACTGCGCGACCGTCCGGGGCTGGAGGTGATTGGCGATCTGCAAGAGATGCAGTTCAACGACGGCCTGCTGCGCAACCCTTGGCCGGAGGGGCATTGATGCGGGGGCAGGGGCTTCACCTACACCTCGATCCCGTTGGCGGGGCGGCGGGGGATATGTTCATCGCCGCGATGTTGCATGCCTTCCCCGATCTGGCCGAGCGCGCCTTGGCCGATGTCGCCGCCGTCCTCCCCGCCGAGGTGGGCCATGCGGAACTGAGCGAACATGTCGCCTCGGGCATTACCTCGCGGCGGTTTGAGCTGGTGCTGACAGCACCCGACGCCGGCAGGCGGCACGGTGCCGAAACGACCTATCGCGCCATGCGCAATTTGCTGGAAAACGCAGCGCTGTCAGAGGGCACGGCGGAGGCCGCCTGCGCCATCCTTCACCGGATCGCCGAGGCCGAAGCGCAGGTCCATGACATCCCCATCGACCGGGTGCATTTCCACGAGATCGCGGATTGGGACGCGCTGATGGATGTGACCGCCGCAGGCAGCATCTGCGCCACGCTGGCGGGGGCGACATTCTCGCTTGCGCCGCTGCCGCTCGGCGGCGGGCTGGTGGAAACGGCGCATGGCAAACTGCCCGTTCCCGCGCCCGCCACGGCGCTGATCTTGCAAGGCTATGATTGGCATGACGACGGCGTGCCGGGCGAGCGGGTGACACCCACGGGGGCAGCGATCCTTGCCCATCTTACCTCCGGTAGCCCTATCGCCAGCCGTCCACCGGGGCGGCTGCGCTGCACCGGCTCGGGCGCGGGGATGCGGGTGATGAAAGGCCTGCCGAATATCCTCCGCGTGAGCGTCTTTGACACCGCCACGGCGGGCATCGCGCAGGACAGTCTCGTGCAATTCGCCTGCGATATTGACGACATGACAGGCGAAGAACTGGGCGCGGCGGTGGATCGGTTGCGCTGCATGGAGGGCGTGGTCGATCTCATGATGCTCAGCGGGCAGGGCAAGAAATCCCGCCCCGTCACGCGGCTTGAGTTGCTGGTCCAGCCGCAAGAGGCTGACGCGGTCGCCGCGCGGGTCTTCGATCTGACCTCGACCCTCGGCCTCCGCCGCACTTTGGTCGACCGGCTGATCCTCCCACGGGAAAACGATGACAGCGGGCCGCTTCGGCGCAAGCGCGCACGGCGCCCCGGTGGGCATGAGACGGTTAAGGTCGAAAGCGACGATCTGGCCGATGCCGAGACCCTGCACGCCCGCCGCAGCCGCGCCCGCGCGGCGGAGGGGTAGGGGCCGGTGATCTAACTTGCTTATCACCGGCCCGCGTGTGAAAACCCTCTGACGTCAGTTCAGGGGGCCGCATGGAAACGCCACTCACCGCCACGTTGCGCCAGTATGAGGTCTTCGTCGCCATCGCGGAAACGCTGCATTTCGGTCAAGCGGCAGCCGCGCTCGGCGTGGCGCAACCGGCGCTGACGCAGCAGCTGAAACATCTTGAAACTGCCTTTGGCGGTGAGCTTCTCTTTGACCGCAACCGCCGCAGGGTGATGCTGACGGACTTCGGCAAGTCGCTCCTGCCCGAGGCCCGTGCCCTGCTGCAACAGGCCCGGCGGGTCGAGGCATTGGCCGAAGCGGCGCGCAGCGGCCAGCGCGGGCGGATCGAATTGGCCTATGTCGGCTCGGCCTCCTACGCCGGGATCCTCGGGCGGCTCCTGCGCGAATTGCGCGCGGGCGCGGCAGAGGTGGATCTGATCCTGCGCGAGTTGGACATGGACCTGCAAATCGCCGAGATCGTGGCGGGCAGGCTCGACGCGGGTTTCGTGCGCCTGCCGCTTTCCGGCGTGCCAGAGGATTTGGCCACGCGCACCGTCCATACCGAGGATATTCTGCTGGCCGTCCCACCCGACCACCGTCTTGCCGGGGTGCCTTCGGTTTCCATGGCAACGCTGCGCGAGGAGAGTTTCATATTCAGCCATCTCGGCCCCGATATGGGTTTCGCGGCCTGCGCCTATCAACTCTGCGCCGATGCCGGTTTCGCCCCCCGCGTGGCCCATCGCGCACCGCAGTTCACCGCCATTGTAAACTTCGTCTCGGCGGGTCTGGGGGTGGCTTTCGTCCCCGCCTCCGCCGCGCGGATGAAGGATGCGGGCGTGTCCTTTCTGCCGATCCGTGACGCCAAGGTGCAAAGCCGGATCGGGCTGGCCTATCTGCGCGATGCGCGCAATCCGGTTCTGCGCAGGTTGCTTGCGGCCCTCGCCCCCGAGGGCTGATTACCCGACCGCCGTGCCACCACAGACAAAGACCGTCTGCCCGGTGATAAAGCCGCTGCGCGGATCGGCAAAGAAGGACACCGCCTGCGCCACATCTTGAGGCGTTCCCATCCGGCCCACCGGCACCGCATCGACGATGGCGCGGGTTTCCGGCGCGTCTTCGGGGTTGTTCTCCCAAAAGGCGGTGGTGGCGATGGGGCCGGGGGCGACGCAGTTCACGGTGATCCCGTCGCACGCCAGCTCCAACGCCCAAGTCCGTGCCATCGACTGGATCGCGCCCTTGCTCGCGGAATAGAGCGTGCGGTCGATCTTGCCCTTGGTGACGCGGCTGGTGTTCATCACGATCCGCCCAGCCCCCGCCGCGCGCATCCCCGGCACGACCAGTTTCGCCGCCAAAATACTGGGCCGCAGGTTCAGATGCATGATGGAGTCGAAATCGTCGAGGTCGACAGCGTCGAAAGACGCAGGTTTCACGATGCCGACGTTATTGACCAGACAGGTGACCGGCCCCTGCGCGAGGATGTGTTGGAGGGCAGCCGTGGTCGCCGCGATGTCCGTCAGATCTACGCGCTGCGCGTCGGCCTGAAGTGCTGGGTCTTCGGGCTCTTCGATATCGAGGACGAAGACACGCCAGCCATCTTCACGCAGCCTGCGCGCGATGCCGAGGCCGATGTTGCGCGCCCCGCCGGTGACGAGCGCATGGCGCGGAGAGGGGTCTTGGGTCACGGGGCGGTATCCTTTTTCCTATTCGCTGTTTACTTATCACTACGCGCTGGTGATAAGTAAACAACTGATATCCGGGAGGGGGATTACATGGCCAAAGGCATCATCATCGTGGGGGCGGGCACGATGGGCCAATCCATCGGCAGGCTCTTTGGCCAGCACGGCTGGAGGGTCCAAGCGGTCGACCCGACCGAGGCCGCGCGGGAGGCATTTTTGGCCACGGTGCCGGGGGCGACCGCTTGCGCTGCGTTGGAGGGGGCAGGGCAGGCCGATCTCGCGCTGGAATGCGTGCCGGAAGACCTCGCGCTGAAACGCCGCGTGCTCGCCGCCTTGGAGGGGGCCGTGCCAGAGGGCGCGCCGATCTTGTCCAACACCTCTGGCCTGACGTTGGAAGAGATGACGGCGGATATGGCCCGGCCCGAACGCGCCGTGATCACGCATTTCTTCAACCCCGGCGATGTGATCCCCGCCGTCGAAGTCGTCGCAGCTGAAGACGCGCCCGAAGGGCTTTGCGCCGAGGTCATGACCCTGCTGCGCGGGTTGGAGCGGCGGCCCGTGCGGCTCGATCACGCGCCGCCCGGTTTCGTGGCCAATCGCATTCAACATGCCATCATGCGCGAATGTCTGCATTTGGTGGACCAAGGGGTCGCCAGCCCGGCGGAGATCGACGAGATCGTGCAATGGTCCGTCGGCGTGCGCATGGCGCTTTCCGGCCCGTTCCGCCAGCGCGATCTGAACGGGTTGGGCACCCATCTGAGCATCGCCGCATACCTCTACCCGGACCTTTGCGACCGGCACGACCCTTCGCCCAGCCTCACCGCATTGGTCGAGCGGGGGCATCTTGGCAAACGCAGCGGCAAGGGGTTCTACGACTGGCCCGTGGGGGAGAGCTCGGGCCCGACGGAGGAAGCCCTCCGCCGTGTCATCGCCCTTGCCCGCGACAGCGCCGATTGATTTTCCAGAAAGCCGAGGACACCCATGACCGATAACCCAGCCATCATCTGCGTGGCCATCACCGGTTCGCTGCCGACCAAAGCCGACAACCCGGCGGTGCCGATCGACATCAGCGAACAGATCGAAAGCACCCATGCCGCCTTTGAGGCCGGGGCGACGATCTGCCATGCCCATGTGCGCACCGCCGATGGCACCCCCACGGCGGACCCCGACCGTTTTGCGCGGCTGCAAGAAGGGCTGCGGGAACATTGCCCCGGCATGATCGTGCAATTCTCGACCGGTGGGCGTTCGGGCGCGGGCAAGAACCGGGGCGGGATGTTGCCGCTGCGGCCCGACATGGCCTCGCTTTCGGTGGGGTCGAACAACTTTCCCAACCGCGTCTATGAGAACCCGCCCGAGCTTGTCGATTGGCTGGCGGAAGAGATGATGACCTATAGCGTGCTGCCCGAGATCGAAGTCTTTGATCTCAGCCACATCCTACAGGCCAAGGCGATGGCCGAGGCGGGCAAGATCCCGGCCCGGCCCTATATTCAATTTGTCATGGGCGTGAAAAACGCCATGCCAGCGGATCGGGAGGTTTTTGATTTCTATATCAAAACCGTCAAACGGCTCTTCGGCGATATCCCGTGGTGCGCCGCCGGGATCGGGCGGCATCAGGCCGAGTTGAACGCATGGTGCGCCGCCGCGGGGGGCCATCTGCGCACGGGGCTGGAGGATAACATCCGGCTGGACAAACAGACCCTCGCCCCCTCTAATGCCGCCCTCGTGACCCGCGCGGCCGATATCTGCGCCAAGGCCGGTCGCCCTGTCGCCACCCCGCAGCAGGCGCGCCAGATTCTGGGGCTGGCCTGAGGCCGCCCGGTCCACCGTGATAGATCAAGGAGATTGAGATGAAGAAACTGACATTCGCCCTCGCCACCTTTGCCGCACCGCTGGCGGCGCATGAGGGCGCGCATGTGCACCCCCATGGCAACGATCCCTTCTGGGCGGTGGCGATGCTGTCGCTGGCGATCGTGATCCTTGCCGCGGCGGTGCTGCGCCGCAAGTAGGGCGTCAGCGCCGATCAGCCACCAAAGCCGCGCGATCCGCCCGCCCGGCCAAAGCCGCCGCGCGATGCGGCGGTGGCGCGGGTCATCGGTGTTTTGCCGATGGTGGTGCTGGGGCGGGTGAATTGCGATGTGCTGAGCTTGGCCGCACCGCGATTTGTCGAATAGGTGCTGGAGCGCGCGGCATTGGTGAAGCGCCCATCGGAGGTTTTGTAAAGCGGCTGCGCCGCCGCCATGCCGGCGCGGTTGCTCATCATATTGCCGATCAGATAGCCCGCCAGCAGGGGCATGAAGATGCCACCCGATCCGCCTTGGGTCGCTGCCTCTTCCGAGCCGCAGGCGCCTTCGCCATGCTGCTCTTCGCAGACCTCAAGACTGTCGTAGCGCGGGGCGGATTCCACATGAAGGGTTTGCGCCGCGTCAAAGGCGGTTTCGCATTCCTGTTCGCTGTACATACCGCCACGGGCGGCGTCGGCAAGACAGCTTTGCAGGTCGGGGAAGGCGGCGGCGTCGACCTTTTCCTCCTCACAGCCGGCAAGGGTGAAGGCGGCGGCGCCGACGATGGCGATGGAAACCCGTTTCGAGCGTTTGGTCATGATGGTTGTCTTTCTGCCAAGGGGCGGCGGAGCGGTGGGCTATGCCAGAATGTAGTGCGGTTTGAAGCGTGACAAATCCTGCGTGATGCGCGATCGGTCTTCGCGGATGCCGATGCCCGCGCAGGTCTCGCCCACGATCCAAGAGCCGATCACCGGGCGGAAGCCGTCGAAGGTGGGCAGCGGGGCATAGGCCTGCACGATGCGCGGATGCTCGGCGTAATCAGAGTTTTGCGACTGTTCGATCACCTTGCCGGACTGGTGGATCGTGACCGACGCCCCCTCGCGCGAAAGGATCGGCTTGCGCACATGCGCCTCGGCCAGTTCCGCCGCCGCCCGGTCAAAAGCGTCGGCGCAGGCGGGGGCGGCGGGGCCGCGCCCGGCGAGCGCATCGGCCACATCAGCCTCGAAAAACGCGGGCAGCAGATTGGGGTGGCCTTCGAACATCTGCCATAGCACCGGCAGAAGGCCCTTGTTGGACAAAAGCGCTTTCCACGCAGGCTCAAGAAACAGACAGCCCGAGCCTTGGATATGGGCGGCGTAGTCGTCGCGCAGCAGGTCTTCCCAAGGGTAGAGTTTGAACAGGACGGCAATGCGGCGGTCTTGATCATCAAGGAAGTGGCCATCGTCGCTCAGCCCGATCGTTTCGAGATCGCAGTAATGCGCGCCCAGCCCCGCCTCGCGGGCGGCCCAGCCCATGGCTTCGACGGTGCCGTAGTCTTCGGGGTTGTCGGCCACGGCGGTGAAATGCAGATCGCTGTCCTGCTCGAAGACATCGCCAAAACGGGCGACCAGCGCCTCATGAATGCCGTTGACCTGATCCGTGCCCTCGGGCAACAGGCCTGCTTTCAACTGGTCCTCAAGCCACTGCCACTGAAAGGCCGCGCTTTCGTAAAGCGATGTCGGCGTGTCGGCGTTATATTCCAACAGTTTGGCCGGGCTTGTGCCGTCATAGGCCAGATCGAAACGGCCATAGATCTCAGGATCGCCCCGGCGCCAGCTCTCGGCCACAAGATCGCGGTGGGCATCTGGAATGGCGAGCCGGGACATCAACTCTTCGCTGGCGATGATCTCGGCCACGGCCTCGCGGCACATGGCGTGAAGCTCGGTCGAAGGGTCTTCGATGTCATTCTCGATCTGGGTGAGGGAGAACGCATAGGCCGAGGTTTCGTCCCAATAGGGTTCGCCATGCATATCGGCAAAGGTAAAGCCCACCTCTTGCGCATGGGCGCGCCAGTCGGGTCTTTCGGGCAATGTGATCTTTTGCAACGGTTCGCTCCCCCGGTTTCGCCTTTGCTTTTAATCGGCTTTGGGCCAAGCGGCCAGAGGGGGCGGCGGTTGGACGCGGCTGTGCTGCTACACGCATTTCGTGTTGGTAAGTTTAGACAGTGCGTAAGACATCGCCTGGCGGCACCTTCCCGATACGGGCGATGAACCACTGCAAATACCCTTCGAGATACTTTGACACCGGTCCCCTGAATGGCATCGCCTTCACCTCAGGAGCGCGTCCAGGTTGCCGAAAACGATGCCATGTTTGACAAATCGCAAAGAATGTAATACATCCAAGAGGGATAGGAGAATGAGCCATGGCACCGCAATCCGCAGAAGCGACCGACACTCCGATTAGGCACCGCCTCGCAATGGTCTTGGAGAGCATGCGTGAGCTTCACCTGCTGGAGCGCAAGTCGGAGACCGTGACCGCACGGATCAACCCAGAACTGCTCCGGCTTGCCAAGGAACGAGCAGGGGTAGAAGCCAACAGTGCCCTCGTCGAGCTTGCCATCGCCAACCTCGCGGCCGAAGACGGCTTCCCGGGGGCATTCACCCGCGCGCGAGGACGCGTCCCCGCGGACATCGATCTCAGCATCTGATCGAGCGGCTCATTGAATATTCGAAAGGTTCTTCGCGCGACCCGCGCTGCGCGCAAGACACGCTCGCTCCCCACCCGGACTGACTTGGATCTCCTCTTCATGGAGGGCCTGCCTGTGGCCGGAGGCGCCATCATGCTGGATGCATGCGTCTATATCGATCAGCTCCAAGGCAAGCTACCTGTCGCTGTCGAGGCGCGCATCACAGCCCGCAGCATTTTCCACTCAAGCGTTGCGCTCTCGGAAATATGTTTCCCCTTCGGTCGCCTCAATCCAGCCGATCCGCGCACATCTTCGGCCCTTGCAACCATCGAGGCCTTGATCGACGCTATTCCTCAACGCCGCATTCTGCCTGTGTCTCCCACGGCACAAGCCCGGGGTGCCATCCTGGCAGGGGTCATGGCCAGGGAGCTGGGTTTCGATGAAGGTCAGAGACGCAAGTGCTTGATGGATGCCATGCTTGCCGCCCACTCAGTCGAAGAGCAACTCACGCTCGTCACGCGAAACGTCGCTGACTTCGATCGGCTGAGCCAGCTTGAACCAAAGCTCAAGGTCGTCTTCTACCGGCACTGACCTTGTCATCGTGGTGGTCTGCCCGGGTTACTGAAAACCAGGACACATCCGCCCGGAACCCCGGCGGATAAGTGCGGGCCCAAGAGCCCGCACTGCGCTCGATCAAGCCTCTGCGCGACTATTCCGCCGTCGGGTCGGATGGATCTTCGTAGTAGCCCTCCGGGATGATCAATCGGCTCAGATCAGCAGCAAGTGGCATTGCATCCTCAGCGCTTCCGAAAGTTTCAAACGACGTGGGCCCTTCCAAGTTGACCACCCAGTCAGGCGATGTCCCACGCGCTGTCTAAACTTACCAACACGAAATGCGGACACTGCTATACTTTTTGGACCCTTGGACATTGGCGGGGTCTCAATGGCACGGCTATCGGTAGATGCGTGTGTCAATGATAGCCATTGAGTGACCAACTGCTCGTCTACCTCTCAACGCTCGCGATCGTCTCTTCCGGTATTGTTTGCAACGCTGTGACTTTGCGCGGACCATCTGATATGATCTCCATGCTCGTACGAGCACCTTAAGCGCTACAACGATGAGATCCCGAAGACCCAGTGGCTGCACATCCATTTGTAGGGAGGTAAACGACGATGGACTCCGCATCTAAGGTTCTTGAAACTGTGAATGCTCCGTACAGTGCGAACCTTTCCGCATATCAGCTTGCCTACGCAATCTCGGATTTTAACGCAGGTGAGGCCGCGATGGGCCCCGCTTTCTCCTTCTTCTCTGAAGTCCCTCTCGAACTTCAGATGTCATTTGTTGCAGAGTTGAACCTCCCGCACCACAAAGTACAGCAAGTCGCTAAGCACTTTCAGTCGCTTTGCCCGTTTCCTTTGGCATACGCTACGGTCACCCTCTCAACACTTAATGCGAGCGATAGGGATCCCAGCTTCTCCGAGTAAGTGGTACGGGGCATTTCGAACCGCTGCATTGACGTCAATTGTTCTTTTTGGCTTTTTTCGCGTGAGCCATAGAGCGAGCAAGCTCGCCACGATGATCCCTGAGCTGATGGAGATCAGCGAGATTTCAGCAAGCAGGATTGATGAGATGCTATCCATTAATTCCTCCTTCAGAGAGGACTCTCATTTTGACGATAGGCTCTGACGTAGACCTTAGCATAGGTTGCGGATACGCGGGCACGAAAGACAGACAGAGTGATGGGGGTGCGGCATTGATGACCGGGACGAAGGTCGACATTCCGATCATGTCAGCGGTGTCGAACATGCAGGGCAACACCCCGTTGGAAGAGGCCATGCAACAGGCGATGGACGTGCTGGGCGGCGTGCCTTTCGACGATGCTGATAGTGCCTATGCCGCGCGCATTCAGGCCACGCTCAGCGATGAGGACATCAATGCCGAGTACCGCCAGAACGGACTGGCGCCGCGCAAGGATTCATCGTTGTGCGACTACATCGTGCCGCCGCAGTCGCGCGGGCCGGCGATGATGGGGTCAACGGATGTGGCCGACGTGTCTTGGGCCGTGCCCACGGTGCAGGCGCGGGTCGCCACCCATGCCATCGGCACGCCCGGTCATTCGTGGCAGATCACGGCGCAGGGCAAGGCCGGGGCGGCGCATAAGGGCCGGAGCGAAAAAATGCGCTCTGGCTCACTCTTTTGCATGTTCATCAAATCTGGTCGGAAAAAAGGTTTGTGAACACCGTCATATGGTAGGAACCTTGGCCTGGCCGGGAACAGGGAACACGTTCTGATCATTATCGACAGCCTTGTTTGCCTGTGCGTGACATGGCGCGCATGTTCACAAATCTCTTCTTTCATCAGTACACGATAAGGCTCGCGGATCATCCATCTGATGAACAACGCCGACCAGGTGCGTGACATCTTTTATGCAAGAGAGTTGGCCCGTGCCACATAGAACAATTGGCCAGGCGTTCATCTCAACCAAAACCACAGGCAGAGCAATATTCACGGTGAATATGGGTGGGCTTAACCTTGGCCGGAGCCTCAGGCGGAGCGTTATTCACGGTGAATATGGATAGGTCTAACCTTCGCCGGAGGGTTCCGTCGCAAACTTTCCGGCAGCATGAAGGGGGCCGACCGGCGGACATGATTATGCCGCGATCTTCGCGAATGTCTGGAAGGCGGTGGCGCCATCGGCGGGGATCTGCCCCTTTCGGATCATGTGGGCGGTCTCGATCCCTGCGATGGTGGCTGCGGCCGAGTGGAAAGCCTTGAAGCCCATCATCGGGCGGGTGATCCGCTTGATGAAGCGGTGGTCCTGTTCAAGGATATTATTGAGATATTTGATCTGCCGGATCTCGATTGTGCGGCCTTCGCCGGTGAATTTAAGGATCACGTTGACCGCCTGCAGGCCAGCCAAGTTGGCACCGCTTTTGTCGATGACGACCCGATCTGGCACGCCGTTGGCGGCAATCGCTCGCTTGAAGAAGCGCCGGGCGGCGGACAGATTTCGGCGTTCTGACAGCAGGAAATCAAGGGTTTGACCGTCGCGATCGACGGCGCGATAGAGAAAGGTCCATTTGCCCTTAACTTTGATGTACGTCTCGTCCATCCGCCAAGAGGGGGCGGTCGGCCGTTTCCTCGTTTGCGCCCGGGCTGCGATCAGCGATGCGAACTTTACCACCCAGCGGTTCAGCGTGGCATGATCAACCTTCACCCCGCGCTCGGCCATGATCTCTTCAAGGTCCCGGTAGGAAACGGCGAAACGAACATAGAAGAAGACCGCGTGCAGGATCACCGATTTCGGGTAATGCACGCCCTTGAACTCGATCACGTCAACTGCCTTTCACCAACTCCCTGACAACGCTGACATACCCGAGTAAAAGAGGGAAACGGAAACTTTGCGACACTACCGTTTCTATGGCCGGTTGAGCGGACAGGCCGCGTGAAGCAATGCGCAAGCACCAGCGGTCCAAGTTCCAGGCGGGGCATGCGGAGATTGCCGTCTGTATTCTCCGCAGGTTTTGCGGCGGTTATTGTTGTCTTGCGGAGAAAAAGCGGTATAATATCCGCAAAGAGTGCGTAATATATGACCTACATCCACGAACTCCCTGATTGGCCGCAGTTTATCTGGGATAAGGCCAAGCTGTCTTCACAACTTGCCGCGGTCCGTCACCGTCAAGGCAAGCTTTTGGGGCGCATGGAGGGTCTGGGCTTTGATCTTCGCAACGAGGCAATGCTGCGCACTCTTACCAGTGATGTCGTGAAAAGCAGCGAGATCGAGGGGGAGATGCTCGACAAGGATCAGGTGCGCTCGTCCATCGCGAAGCGGCTCGGGCTCGAAATTGGTGGACTGATCCCGTCTGATCGCCATGTTGATGGTGTCGTGGAGATGATGTTGGACGCGACCCAAGCGTATGACCAGCCGCTGGATGCTGAGCGCCTGTTCGGCTGGCATGCAGCTCTCTTTCCGACCGGGCGAAGCGGAATGACCCGGATCAGGGTGGGAAATTGGCGTGACGGTCCGATGGAGGTTGTATCAGGACCCTATGGCCGCGAACGCGTGCATTTTGAGGGGCCTGCGGCCAACCGACTGGAAGCGGAGATGGCGCGGTTTTTGGAATGGTTTGACCAGCCCCCCGAAACAGATCCCGTCATACGTACCGCCATCGCTCATCTGTGGTTTGTCACCATCCACCCCTTCGATGATGGCAATGGGCGCATTGCGCGCGCGATCGCAGACATGGCCTTGGCGCGATCGGAAGGCAGCGCCCAGCGGTTCTACAGCATGTCGACGCAAATTCGGCAGGAGCGGAGCGACTATTACGACATGCTCGAGAAAACGCAGAAAGGCGGGCTTGATGTCACGGCGTGGCTCGTTTGGTTCCTTGCTTGCCTGGACCGCGCATTCGATGGTGCAGAAATCATTCTTGAGGCTGTGTTCCAGAAGGCGCGGTTCTGGGAGACATACGGAGCGGCCAACATAAACGACCGCCAACGGGACATGCTCAACCGCCTGCTGGATGGGTTCGAAGGCAAACTCACGACGTCGAAATATGCAAAGATCGAAAAGTGTTCGCAGGACACAGCATATCGCGACATCCTCGATCTGATCGACTTGGGCGCCTTGGAGAAAGACGAGGCTGGTGGACGCAGCACCAGCTATTCCCTGACGGCGACGTAAAGAGGCTTGTCACACGCGAAGCCCGAAACGCGGACTCCAAGGAAGTGTCAGCCAAGTACCGGTGAGGGCATTGCCAGCTTGCTGCCACACCTTGGTACGACTAGCGTTTTGTCATGAGAATACCATCTGAGTTGCCGCGCCTGAAGGGCTATCGTTTCCCCCGTGAAGTCGTGGCCTATGCGGTCTGGGTCTATCACCGCTTCGCGCTCAGCACGGCGGATGTCGAGGACCTGCTGGCTGAACGCGGTGTAACCGTCAGCCGGGAAACCGTGCGCAAATGGGTGAATCGATTTGGCCGGCATTTCGCCGATTGCATCAAGCGTGACCGACCCACCGCTGCAGACAAATGGCACCTAGACGAAGTCGTCGTTCCGATCAACGGCGTGAAGCAGTGGCTGTGGCGAGCGGTGGATGCAAACGGGGACGTGCTGGATATCCTTGTGCAGCCGCGCTGAAATGCCAAAGCCGCCAAGCGTTTCCTTGCTAGGTTGATTGCCCGGTTTGGCAAGCCTCGTGTCGTCGTGACTGACAAATTGCGCAGTTACATCAAACCGATCCGGGCTCTTGCGCCTGAAGCTGATCATCGGGCACACAAAGGGCTCAACAATCGCATCGAGGGGTCGCATCGGCCGACCCGCAAACGGGAGAAGGTCATGGGCCGGTTCAAATCGATCCGACAGACGCAAAGGTTCCTCGCGGCCCACGATCAAATCAACACAATATTCAGACCCCGCCGCTACCGCCTTTCCACCGTCTCATACCGCCACGCAAGGTCAGATGCCTTCGACCTGTGGCACGGTTATGCGCTCAAAATGACAGCCTGAAGAAATCACACTCGGCGAACTTCACAGGTCAGTGTCGCTAAGTTGGCAATGCCGGTACAACTGATATTCAATCCTGTCTTACCGCCACTACCTCAATCTCTACCAGCCATGCGGGGTTTGCCAATCCTGCGACCTCAAAGACCGACCGAGTTGGGAGCTCAGGTTGTTCTTCGGTACCAAAGTACTGAGTGTAACCCTCCATAAAACCTTGGAAATCCATCCCGTCGCTACCCTCTGGAGCAACAAGATAGGCCTGCATTTTGATGACGTCCCCCATGTCAAGATTGAGCCCGGCAAGCTTTTTCTCAATTGAAGCGAGCACACTGGCGGTTTGGGTTGCCGTATCGCCGAAGTATTCGGGTGAACCCTTCTCGGCCGCCTCATCGGCGACCGTCGGCACGGTGCCACTGAGGTAAACCAAGGTTGCATCCGCGGGCACTTCAACGGCCTGCAAGATCGGGAAGTCTGAATCCGGCAAACCGTGGCGAACAACTTCCGAGCTTTGAGCGTATACGCTCGTGGTCATAAGTGCTGCGACAGCGGCGAGGGGGGCGATAAATTTGCGGATCATTCGTGTTCCTCCGTGTTCTGATCTACGGGTTCGGCCGGCCGGGCGTCGGCCACGGCGTCGAGCGTACCATCGGCCTCATAGTCGTTGCCGAGGTTCGTCTGAATATAGTCTGTGATAGCCAATACTTGTTGGTCATCGAGAAAATGCCCAAGGCTTGGCATTGCAGCCTGGCCGTTGATGATGATGTAGGTCGCATACCCGGCATATTCGAGGTTGGGGTTGCCTCTAAGAGCTGGGTACTTCCCAGCCCCAATGGCCCCCGACCCGTCAGCCATATGACAGCCGGAGCAGAGCGTTTGATACAACTCTTCGCCATCTTCGCTGACATATTCTTCTACCCATTCACCGCCATCCGCCATAGCGGTTATGTCACGCTCTTGTGGACGGGCTTCGCCCTCGGGAGAGGTCTCGCCGGTTTCAGGCGCCGTGGCTTGCGCGGGGCGCGTGTTTGCGTCGTTGTCTTGGGCATAGAGCGGCAGAGCGCCGAGAATGCCTACGATCGTCGCTGAGAAAACTATCTGTCGCATGGCTTCACCCGTTGATTACTTTGTCATGGAGGCGCGAGATCGCATCAAGCGAGGAGAGGATCGCCCCTTCTTGCCACGCAGGCAGGTAAGAAAGGTGCTCGCCTGCGCAGACGACGCGATTGTCGATCTTGATGGCGTCCTCGTAATTGTCGCGATCTTCCCAAACGCCTGAGCACCCGAGAACCCATGGCACCTTGTGCCACACAACGCTTACACCGGTCTTAAACTCATCCCGATACTGAGGGTGGATTTTGGCACCCTGTCTTAGCGCCCATTCCAAGCGCTCGTCAGGCTGCATGGCATTGAACTTGTAGGAGTTCTCTCCGCGCCATGTATAACCGCCCAGCAACACGGCCGGCCCATCGGAGAAATAGCCGGTCGAAGGGTAGCTGATCTGACCGATGGCGAGATCGGTGTAGCTGATACCGCCGTAGATATCTTCGTCTTCTTCCCAAAAGCGGCGTTTGAATTCCAGGCCCCATTTCGTCGATCCGTTGTAGTACATCGAACTGATCGCATTGGACAAATCACCAGAAAGGTTGTGGTCGATCTGCCCGAGGATGGAGAAAGGAATGGTACAGACACAATAGTCCGCTTTGCTGGTCTGCTGGCCTCCACCGGCCGTGTCTTCCCATGTCACCGTTACCCCGCTCTCGTCCTGCTGTAGCGAGACGACTTTGGCGTTATAGGTAATAAGCTCTCCGACCTCGCGCTCGAACCCTTTGGCGATACCATCCATCCCGCCGACCGGCTGAAACATGGGTGCCTGGTGATCCACAGTTTCATGGGTGGCGAGATACTCCCAAAGGCGCGACTGCAGCACCTCCTGCGGGTTAAGCAAGTCCGAAGCTTCAGGCGCTGCCCCGACACCGCCGCCCGGCTGCTTTGCGTAGCCGCGATAATGGCTGGTGTCCAAGCTCTTCACGTATTCATTCTGTTCGTTCAACACGCCGAAAGCTCGCAGGCTTTCCAGTAGGACTTCTCGGTCTTGTGCGGTGACCAGTTCATCAAGTCTTCCCTGATTGACGGCCTTGGCCAACAACTCCGAGATATGGCCACGATAGTCGGTTTTGATGTCTTTCAGGCGCTGTGGCTTGCCACCATAGGCGTCCGATCGATGCAGATAGGAGTTATAGTTCAGCTGGATAAATGGCTCGAGAGGGACTTTGAGCCGCTTACAATAGTCTAAAACGGCATGGTGGTTATGCGGTAGCCGCCATGGGCCAGGGTTGATGTAATTGCCTTCAGCAAAATCGACGTTCTGGGTTGCGCCACCGAGTTCAGTGTACTCGTCACCCGAGCGCAGGGTCCAACATCGTCCGCCCGCCTTCTCACGGAACTCCAGCACTTCGACCTCATAGCCTGCTGCCCGCATTTCATAGGCGGCGGTAAGCCCGGCCAGGCCGGCGCCGAGAACCAGAACCTTCGCTCCCTGGGGATCTCCGTCTAATTTAATAGGTCCGCTATAATCAGAGGGTGCTGCAAAACCCATTGAAGTCATAGCATGATACATAGCGGCACTGCCTGCGGCAGTGCCGATCATCGTTAGAAGATTGCGGCGTGTGATTTCACTCATGGAGCCCCCCTCATCGTAAAAACGATAAGCGCTCTCGATCACTGCGACACGAGCGCGCTAGTTCACGGATTAAGTAATTCTATGGGGTCAACCGTTCGCAAAAGTGCAGGGTTCCAAGAAATCAGGTTTTCTTTTTTGGGGTGAACTAAAAGAGCGTTCCATCTGGTTTCCCAAGTGCACTTTGAGCGTGCCATGTCATGGATGATCGAAAGCGCTTTGACTGTCGAAGCGCGAGTCCCCTTTTAGAGCGGTGCGATTTCAATGAGGGCCAAGAAATCGCCGCTCGGCCAAAGAAAGATGCCGTTCCTTGTGGCGCAAAACATAAAACGGGCGCTGCGGTAGCTTGAAATCCATTAAAACCAGCCGGCTTGCCTTGACCGCCGGGGCGACCATGAGCCAACCGGGTTCCGGAGTCTGCCACTCACTTTCCGCTGTTATCTTATCCGTCTCATAGGTGCCAGATCAGCCGGGCGCCTATGAGACGGATAAAACCTTCCAAGGCTCTATCTGCCACTTATTAAATGTGAAGGATAGAATTTTGGGGCTGCAAAATTACAGCCCCAAAGAAAGGGCAATCAATCATTGCCCCCAGTTGTATGCGATTTCAACAAGGATTCGTCGTCCTGGACCGTAGTTTCTACCCCGAAAGTCTATAATCATTTCGTCACCGCGTGTATCAAAATGATTTTCATGCCTTGCTCCCAGAAGGGCTGTGGATTTGAGGTCAGCGAGGTAGGCTGTTAGCTCTTGCGCTGAATAGTGTTGTGAAGCGTCAAGATGGGCGCGGATTTGGCGGCCTAGAACCTCCTCGAGCGCATCTGTCTGACCGGTGGTGATTGCCTCAAGAGCCACCGTTTCCGGAACGTCTAGACCGCAAGCTATCTTAAGGAAGATATCCTGGAATCCAACTCCTGGCTTGAGCCAGATTGAATGGCGGTCGATTTCGTCTGTGGCTTTCTCAAAGCTTTCCGATACCATACCGAATAGCTCGAAGGTCGGATCGGCGTCGGGGTCGTCATACCCGTAATCAAACTCCTGGAAGCAGTGGTCTTTGACCACCTCAAACAGCGCTTCTGCCGTATAGTTTGGCGGGAGTGAGAAGTCGGCTTCGTCGAATAGAAGTCCCTTATTGCGTAGGTCGTTTCCCATATCGCTCTCCTTCATAATAATTATAGCTTGGAATTGTCAAACGCGATTGGCAGTGAATTTGTTCAATAGTTTTATGTGGATAACTTATATTTCACGATATAGAAGGCACTCGGATGCGGAATACCATGGCCTTGGCGTCTCTTAAGAACTGAAAAAATAGCTTCGCATTTCGCCGATTTAGTAGAAGAAATGGTACCCTTATCGCTATTTCTTTGCGGTCACGAATCCTTTCTGATAGGGTTTGTTGGGGCCCTCGCGCGATGATCTTATGCTTTGGCGGACGGGAGCTTTATGGTCTAATCGAAGCTCCTTTTTGGCCCTATGGAGGGGTAAGGGACACGTAAGTTGCTATAAATACGTGGAATTTTAGGACAAATGTGCGGTGAGGGGCTGCAATCTGATTAGCTAGGATACCTCAGGAAGTTCGTAGCCGTTCTGGCGGATATCCCCTTCTGATAAGGAGTTTCTAGCCTTTTTCAGCTACATATATCTGTTGTCTTGACCGGTTTTTGACCCGTTATTTAACTCTATACTCAGGTGGTGCAGGAGAGAATATTCTGGCGGTCGTCGGCATATGTTATTGGTTGTTTGACTATTTTGCTGCGAGGTTCTCACTATCTTTTCGATATGGAATTCAAGTCGTGACAAGAGTGGTATGCCGAACCGGCCTCCATCTGGACCGGGGTCCTTTGGTGCAGTTCAATCGGCTTCATGCATTCTCAATACGGTCTCGTGAGGCGCGCTCGGCGCCTGACCTACGTGATTGAGTTTGAGTGTTTCGGATCGATGGTTTGTGTCTCATATTGGCGCGAATGTATGCGAGAGCGAGAGGACTGACCCTCGCATATTGATACTGCACGTGAGGCTTCGTGCTTTAGCTTGGTGCGCCTATGATCTGGTCGCCGAGGGCGGTGAACGGCAGTTCTGGTGTTCCAGTGATCAAGGTGCACAGCATTTCGGCAGGTCCTGTCCCAGGGAGAGGTGTAACTTCTGGTAGCGCTTTTGGTGGCGTCCGCGCCCTTCATGAGGCGCCGTAGGACGTCATCAAAGGCGCGGTGGTCATCGGTGAATTTTCGGTAAGGTCGGGTTGCGAACATCAACCTGAACCGAAGGAAGACCCCGATGACCAAACCTATGATGGACCTGAAAGAGCTTGTCGAGAAGAGCGCGGATGCCGATCTTCTTCGAGATATGATCGGTTTTGCCGCCGAAAGGCTGATGGAATTGGAGGTTGGCGCAAAGACCGGTGCCGACTATCATCAGAAGACGCCGGAGCGGAAGGCGCAGAGAAACGGCTACCGCGAACGCGATTGGCAGACGCGGGCCGGGAACGTGGAACTGCG
>NZ_JBIFFU010000057.1:0-3589 GCF_043557315.1 Sulfitobacter sp. 1A12779 | reverse complement strand
GCCTGACCTGATGGGGCTGCTCAAAATTCCAGACTGTTAGGGTGGCTCTGGGGCAGGCAGTCGTGATGCGAGACACCAAGTCGGCCCAAGAATGAACTGGCACGGCGCGGTCAGAAAGACCGGGGGAGATGTCATCATCCGCGAGCAGATATGTCCAGCATTCTGCTTGAGGGGCGATTGCTAAATGCAGATGCAGCTGGCGGTCGGAAAAAGCATTGTCGAGGTTTTGAGCTCTACGCTTGGCTTTAGGGAACATTGTCTTTTTGGTCAGCATATCGCTTACCGGTCCGAGAAGGGCGTGTTCGCTGATGACGATGTGCTTAAAGGCATCGAGAGCTTTTTTGTTTCTTAGAACAGGCTCAACAGCCCCCTGTAGAAGGCCCAGCTTGTCTGAGGCGGTCATGGTCGCTCTAAAGTGCTCAACGTACTCGTGGCGCGTGATGGCTTTGGTCGACGTACTTAGTAAGACCTTACCCAAGTGGTTTGATATGCATTCTATAAAGCCAGTCGCGATACGGTTTGCCCCAAAGTGGACAGTCGCCGTTCTTTGCTCAGGCATCATCCAGCTCCGGAAACCCGTGCTGAGAAATTGTCTCATGGCCTTGGGCGATGCCTTTAGCGGCCTGCGCCAGCTCACCAGCCTGGTGCAAAAGAATTTTGTACTTTAGCTCGAGCGCCGCGAGGCTTGGCTCTAACCGCGTGAGCTCTGCATCTGTGAGACGGTTTGCGGCTTCATCAGAAGATAGAATTTCTTCGAGAAGCTCTGCGACTTCTGCCAACCGGGCTTGGATCAGCGCGCGTCCTTTTGTGTCAAAGCCGCTGACTTTGAGAGAAAGGGCCTCTTCCTCGGCGTCAATCGTTAGCTTGAAGCTCATGGCCTATTCCCCGTAAATCCACTGTATCATTGAATATTTCTTAGCATGAGTTGGCCGGCCTCTACCATGGAATTTGTTATCTGCCCCGGGATGGTTTGGGCATTCGGTTGAATGGAAGGCCCCGCATGGGTTCAGGATTGCAATATGGCCGGCGATGCTACCAAGCCACCCAGGATCACGGTGAAGGTGGCGGCTTTTGAACTCTGCGAAGTTATGGTCGATCAAACGCCGTTCCATCAGAAAGGACGACACTGTCCATTGGGATATCCCATGGCATTGGAAAAATTGTTGGCATGAGGCAATGGGAAAATCCGACGCCGATAACCTTTGGTAGAGGATTAAGTCGCGCCAAGGTTCGATCGTAATATCCGCCGCCATTGCCAAGTCGGAAACAGGTTTGATCCACCCCCAACAAGGGCGAGATCACGAGGTCCGGCACCGCTTCCGCGCCGTTTGCGGGTACCGGAATGTTCCAGACACCGCGGCGCATTGCGCAGCCTGGCTGCCAGCTGCGAAAGCTCAAGGGGGCGTGTTGTTCCGTGACGATCGGCAAAATGCTCTCTATTCGTTTTGAGCCGCCACGCTTTAAAGCTCGATAGTTTGACTGCCTATGAGCTGTTTAACGGTTGTCGAGATAGACCGAGCCAAACGCAGGCCTTTGTTGCCGATGTTGACTTCTAGGCGCTGCCGACGACGGCCTCACCGATTGAGGGGGAGGGTTCTGTAAAGCGTCTTTCACCCTCAAGGTCTGGTACTACCGTGACCCAAGCTGGGGGTAGTCCTTGATCTTTGCGGGTTTGTTCGATGTCCGTGCAGGCTTTAGGTTCGCTGTGGCACAGCACAATCTTATGTCCGGTCAGCTGCTGGATGCGAAAGGTGAGAGCCAAGTCTCTTTGGAGGTGAGCAGCCTTCGCGCTCTCCAGCGTTTCAACGTCACCATAAACGAGGACGGGACGTTCTATTGCGGGGTCTACGTTACGCAGTCTCTCTGCCAAGAGGCGGGTTTCTGCTTGCCAGGGATGGTATGTGGCATACTGGAAAAACGTCTGAAGCAAGTAGGACAGAGCGATCAAAAGGGTGCAGTTGCGCATGAGCCGCCCGGAGAGATTGGTGTGCTGGCTCATCAGGGCCGTGGCGCGCACCACGATTACGGCATAGTAGATCCAAGCGAAGCTAAATGCGCGCGAGGGTATCGCAACGCCGAGCTTGAGTGATTGTAGCACCATCAGTGCTATGCCGGCCCAAAGGCCCGCATGCAGATAAAGAGCTTCTTTAGGAGCGTGCTTGATCAAAACGCCCGTCGCTACGATCAATAAGGCAATGTGGAAGTAGCCGGCGGGCAGGAAGTTATACGAGTTGGTAACAAGCAAGATCCTGAATGTTTCCAGCACGTAAGGCAGGTTTTCAATCATTCCTGTAAGGCCTGAAGCCGGCGTCGCCTCGCGCCAGTCTGCCAGTGGTACGCCGAAGATACCGTGTACGTACCAATTTATCGTATATGTGAGTAAGACGGCTGCTGCAAAGCTGGCTATGAACAGAACCATGAGCCCAGCAAGATCCGCAAAGGAGCGATTTTTTGTACGCATGAGGCAGACGGCAAGCAGGATGAGAGAGTAAGTCGGGTAAGCCCAAAAGCTGACGATAACGAAGAGGGGCAGCAGGATGCGAAGGCTGCGTTGCGACAAGTAGCAGCCCAACACTGCATATAGCGCCACGACGGCGAGGCCGGGGAGTAGGGTGTTAAACCATAGTGAAATAAGGGTGGCGGGAACGGAGCCCAAGATGAACAATGCCAAAGCTGCGATGAACCACGTGTGCCCTTCGCGTCCCATTGCTGCCACCGCGAGTGCGGCGGCCAGTAGCGCTGAGAGAATCTGATAGGCTGCAAAGTTCAGCCAAGCGGGGGTTGCGATGCCCCGCAAATGCCAAAGGTAGTTAAGCCAGCGCCCTTCGGTGAGGGTTTTACCCCAGAACATTTGAGCATCACCAAATAGTGCAGGGTAGTCATCGTGACGAATAAACGGGTCTATGAGGTTAGGCGCTGAGACGACGAAGATTGCCAGCAAGCTTACCCAGAAGGCTTTAAGCAGTCGCTGTGTTTCATCTGGCTTCGACTGCGCGCTTGAGGGCGCGATATATGCAGCGTCCGGAGAGGCAAATGTCATGTCGCACCTGTTTTTCCATGCGCACGTGCGGCAATGATCTTCGCACGAAGTTGGGCAATCTGTGTCACAGCATTTTGCGGCAGCCGCGATACGACAAAGCGGCGGAGCTTCCAGGCGATATTGCCCCCATTTTGAACGGAAGCGCCGTTTGGAATTTGATGCTGGGCAATAGCGGCAGGCAAGCCATGAAGACCTGCATCATTGACATAGAGTATGGTGTTATACCGATACCAAGGCTCAATATTGCGATTGCTTGAGAGGTGCGGTCGGACGCAATCGTAGGCGGTATAGCCGCGCGCCTCGAACAGCTTCTGCCGGTAGGATAGAGGTTGCTCGTTGACGTGGAACTCGCCGCCTTGTCTTGTCACCGCAGCCGAGAACAATATTCGATCAGAACTACGGGTGAGGCTATCTACGAAAGTCTCTGCGGCAGAGGGGGGTAAGTGCTCTGCGACTTCAAGGCTCTGGGCGAGGTCAAAACGATGATCGATGTGAACCGGCGCGGTGAGGTCGGCGGCCATAAAGCTTTCTTGTGGCACCGCGAGTTGA
>NZ_JBIFFU010000056.1:0-3590 GCF_043557315.1 Sulfitobacter sp. 1A12779 | reverse complement strand
ATAAACCACGACGCATAACTGAGGGTGGGTCAAATCTCGGTGAAAATACCGGGTCAGTTCTCAGTGACAATCAACAGCACGGAGTGCTTTCCAATTGTTTTGCTTGGGTAAAGCGCGTCCTGAACCAACGACACGGCCGCAATTTCAAGGTCAGATTGGTTGGCGCTGCGGGGTTGGGCACCGACGGCTGCGCAAGACTGAGGCATTACGCACGCTCTTTTGGCCGCAACAATCCCAGATAACCACCATCAACCATCTTCCGCGCATCGCGCAGCAGCGCCATGACGGCGAAGCGCTCCGAGGCGCTTTGCCACTCGTCCCGGCTCACTTGTGGCATCTGGAAGATCACCTCAGCAATCTTGCGGTGGGTCGCCCCGGCCTGCCGCCCATCATGGGCCTGCAGCATGCGTTTGGCGCGCAGGCGCTTCTGACGCGTCAGGCGCTTGTCGGCAGGAACAGCCCGTCCATGGATCATGGCAAGAAGTCGATAGACGCCATCGAGGCGGACGAACCCGTCTTGATCGAGCGGCACGATGGCCACCAATGCGGTGGCCTCGGGATCCAATTGCAGAACCTGAAGGCGGCGATCGCCGCCGCCATCATGAAGATGATGGAGGCCGTCCTGGGCGGGTATGATCGTTCCCTTGGGGAGGACCGTCGGCAGGGCCGCGTCGCCGAGTGCCTCTGGTAACTCGCGCAAAAGGATGACGCCCGGATCGATCCGGGGATCCCAGAGCGTGCTGGTCATTGGTGCTGGTAATGCTGGATCGGCCGCGAAATCGTAACCCCCATTTGTCGAGGAGAGCTGTCTTCAGGGCAACATCGTCCGGCGCGGCCTTGGAGAGAGTCGCGTAGTCCTGTGCATAGTGCTTGTTGCGGCGCAGCCATTCCCATGCCAGATCAGATGCACCGAGGCGCTCGACGTAGTCGTATCCGGCCGTGGAACGCCAGCCGGACAGATCCGACGGCATGACAAATCCCGTTCGCCAACATCTTTGAAACGTTGGAAACTATACACGTACTGATTGATTTTCAGGAGTCCGGCCCAGCCGGTATCGGCGGGTTTCGGCGTGACTCAGCCGGTCGGGCCGTCGCCACCGCTCTTGAGCAGTTCACGATAGCCGTGTTCGGTCATCCAGCGCGCTCGGGCAAGGTGACTATCATAGACGCTTCTGCAGCGCTCGGGGTCTGCCTTGGCGTCGAGGCCGAAGAGGACCTCGACCACTTCCCGCCAATCGGCACCTTCCTCGGCAGCGTCGAACAGGCGAAGGTAGAGAACCATATGAGCATGGTCGTAGTCGGTCAGCGTGTCGCTGTCCGGTGGCGCATCCAGAAATGTCGTCTCGCCCTGTGCCATGTCCCTACAGGATCGCAGAAACGACCCCCTCCCGAAGTTGCCTTTTCGTACAGGCCCGCCACCGAAACCCACGTCAACCGGTTACGATCACTTGGCCTTTTCCGCCTTGTTCAAGTCGATCAAGACGCCTTCACCCTTGTCCGAACGCAGAAAGGTGATGCCTGCATCCTCGAACACTCGGCGCACCTGATCTTCGGTCGACTCGTAGACACGAAGATCCTTCTCGGATTCGAGCCTCTTCAATGCGGTCAGTGATACCAGGGCCTTATCGGCTAGCTCCTGCTGCGTCCATCCCAGCAATGCGCGCGCGGCCCGTGATTGTCGGGCGGTGATCATGATGATCACCTCCCACCCGGCCATTCACACATGCCAGAACTACGACTATTTTAGTCGCATTTTCGGTGGCTTGCCAGTGATCATCTCGGTCAGCGGGTGTATCGGGCACTGGATAGCGTGGGAGCCGACCGAGGCGCGACTCACTGCCTATCCGGCCGCTGCGCGCGGCGGGATGTCGCCGAATGATACGAATTGTGATCGAGGGCGGACAGGGCCATCGGAGAAACCCGGCGGCTCACGCCGCCGGGTTTCATTGCGGGGTCAGGACTGGCCGTCCTCATCGTCGATGAAGGTCGGGTCTTCGTCCTCGGTCTGCTTGGCCTTGGTCAGGAAGTCGACCGTCTCGGCGATGATCTCGCAGCCGTAGCGGTCGACGCCCGCGGCGTCGGTCCACTTGGTGTAGTGAATGCGGCCACGGACCAGGAGCTTCATCCCCTTCTCGCAATACTGCTGGACCGTCTTGCCGAGGCCGTTGAAGCAGGTGATGCGGTGCCATTCGGTGTCCTGGACGCGGTAGCCGTTCTCGTCGCGGACGACCCGGCCTTCGGAATAGCGCGGGCGGGAGGTGGCAAGGGTGAAGGAGGTGATCGTGGTGCCGCCCTGGGTGGTGCGGGTTTCGGGGGTCTGGCCGATATTGCCGGCGAGGATGACGATGTTCTGCATGGGTTGTCTCCGTTGCTTCATCCGGAGGGACCGTCCCTCCGATGAGGCCCGTCAAAGACCGCTGGACGTGGCCTGCACGGACGCCCTGGCGTCCGCTTGACCCCCAAGGCGGGACGTGGCGCGGGCAGGCGTGGCACACGCCAACACGGGTCCCGCCGCGCGGGGTTGCCGGCCTCGGACGGACGGGCTTAGGGGATCAATCAGGAGGAGGGACAGGTCTTCTCGGGGGAGCGCCAACGGGGACGCAGTACCGAACAATCTTCCTCGCGAATGGCAACCACAGACCCCAGATCACGCACCCAAAGGCGATGAACCTCTCACCTACCCTGATACCTGCCACCATTGTGCGTATCCGAAGGCCAGAGACCGCGGGCAGACCCAAGCGCATCCGGCACCGTTCACAGCATCAGCTGATGCAAGGGTTCGATAGGTCAGAGGCCCTGCCACGAGAGAGGGATGTTTTTGGGCCTCGGCCTGCGCGCACCCAAGGACCGCCGAAGCACAGGTCAGAACCGCCCCTGCGACGACACGACGAGGTTCGACGGCAACCAAGATCTACGGGTCAAGAAGCCCCTGCCCCAAGGCATTGAGGTTGACCATCGCCGCAACCGCGACGACCACGCCGCAGCCGCTGCAGATCAACGTCAGCATGACACCCGGATCGAGCGCATGTTTCGCGACGCCATGGGCCAGCGCGTAACCCGCCACGGCAGCTGGCACCGCAAAGAGGCCGAGCGCCCCAAGGCGCAGGAAGGGGTTTCGGGCGAAGCCGAGAATCGCGATCACCAGCGCGACGGATGCCGCAGCCCCAGCCAGCCCAGCGAGGAAGGACAGGCCGAAACCGGACCCGCCCTCATGAACCTGCAGGAACGCGGCGATCCCGGCCATGACCGGTAGGGCGAAGACCGCGAAGCGGAAGGCCAGAACGCCGAGGGCGATGGACAGAGAGATGGCAAGAAGAACAAGCGACATGAACGCCTCCATGGGTCTGTGACTGTGGGGTTCACGACAGGCTGTCCGAGGGTGCGCTCCGCCTGCGACTATGCTGCTTCGCCGGTTCTACACTATGGATTATGCACCAATTTCATGTGCTGCCCAAGCCGAGCATCATACAGAAGCGGACCTTCGCGCATGATCCAGCCAAGGACGGCAGTGCGGGACAAAGCGCCATTTTGCTGCGGCTGCGCAAATGGCTGCTTTAGGCCTGGCGCACCAATAGAACATTGCAGCAGGA
>NZ_JBIFFU010000055.1:0-3662 GCF_043557315.1 Sulfitobacter sp. 1A12779 | reverse complement strand
TGTCACTGTACCCTAATTAATCAGATTCTGCGGATTCAGGGCATTTTGGGGCGTTTTTGTACCCTTAATTACAATATATCCACAGGCAACACGCGTCAGTGCTCGGTCCCGCTCGAGCGTTTCCAGATTGCGTCGGCGCGGGTCAGAAGTGATTCCCGTTTTGCGCCGAGTCCGAGCTCGGATATGGCCTGACGGGCTGCTCGCAAAGCGCTCTCGGATGCACTTGCGCGGCTCGTTCCATGCGTCTTCTGTCCGGTCGGATGCTCTGTTTCCCTCCGCCCCGGAAGCCGCTGGTCGAGTTCCAGCGACAACCCACGGACCCGCTCAATCAAACGACGATGTTGAGGAAAGGCGCGGCGCAACTCGAGGACCATGCGTTCGTTTCCACGTAGAATGATGGCAACGCCCAAAATCGGACGGGTCACGCTTACACCAACCGCGGCAAGCGCCATCAACCTTTCGCGCTCGTTCCCCGAAGTGAGCGCCCCCAGGTTCCCGATCTTCAGAACTGCCATGAGATGCAAGGTCAAATCCACCCGGCGCAGCCGCCTGAGATCTTTGCTCGCCACAGCCGTTTCCAGGAACTGCGCACCACGTGCAGCGCGCGCAAGTAGCCGGTCTGATACGGCTTCGGCTGGATGTTTCGCCGCGAGGGATTGACCACAGATCTCGCAGGTCAGCGACCACGCGAAGCGCCAATGCCGAAGAACCAGAGCGGGCGTTTTCTCGACACACGCCCAACAATGCTGGAAGTCATACCGCGACACGATAAGCAGCGAATGATGCATCGCTTCCGGAAAGCACATGGCAGCGATTTCATCCGGGGACAGCTGAACCGCTCCGCATAGTCGAGCCCAGTTCGCCGCGCGCAAGTCACTCGCACACTCTGGTACCCCGCCCTGCCCCAAACCCAGATAGCCACAAAGCTCTTCTACCGAGCAATGATTGGCCTTCGCTAGTCGCCCAATCCAGCTGGACAGGAGCTCATCGCGTGCCGGCAGTGGCCGGAACGGTAGTGGTCTGACGGTCACCCGAATGCAGCGGCGGGTTGGCGAGGAATGTTCCACGCGTGCTTCGTCCAAACCGGCTGCCAGGCCTGAACTGCTTCGTCCGTGATCCGCTCTTCTCCAGTCTCGATCGCATCGATAGCCAGGGACTTGATCATGATGAACACGCGCGAGGTCACACCCCCGGTCACTTTCAGGATCGTCCGAAGTGATGCGACCGTCAGGCCTGATCGTTGCTCAAGTGCCATCGCCGCGATCAGTGTCTGGATCAGGCGAGAGAACTCTACGTCGTCCTCCCAAAGCGGCAGGTAGTGTTCGTCCAGCCGTCGGGCCAGTTGGTCGTCTCCACGAACCGCCTCCAGGGCTTCGTTCACTCCAAAAACGACGAGCGAAGCGCAGAGGTCGTTGGCAAGGAACCGAAGCATGTTCAAGAAACGGCGTTGCTCACGGTAGCTTCCCGCAAGCAGGTTATGCACTTCGTCGATCATCAGCATCCTCAGGTCCATGTCCCGAAGATGACCGAGCGCACGGACCTCGAGCTCGGATACGGTATGGCGGCCCCACATTGGCGCCCCGATCGTTGCCAGGATGTGCTGATAGAACCGCCGCTCGTCCGGCGCGGGCGGCGCCTGAACCAGCAGGATAGGCGTTTTCGTGATGCCCAGTTCCGCGTTATATTGAGTGGGATATTTGCTCGCCATACGCTTGGCGATCATCGTCTTGCCAATGCCGGAACTTCCATAGACCATCAGACCCGGCATCCGGCTCTGCTGCGGCATTTCCATCAGAGATGTCAATCGGTTGAGAACAATGGTGGCTCGGTCAAACGCGATCCAGTGATCGCCGCGGATACGGTCAATTCTTTCGTCTTGGGTCATTGAACTCATCAATCTCATAGGTTGGCAGATCAGGATTACCTGTATCAATCGCGAACATTTCGCGCGACGGGTCGCGACGCGGTTGGTGCCGGGGAAGCCGAGCACCTCTTTCGTTTTCGACCCGGGCGGTCCGCGTCTTTTGGCGTGCCGCCTCAGCCAGCCGCCGTTGCGCATCGATCAAATGGAACAGGCCCCGCTCATTTATCCGCCCCCCATACTTGTCTTGCCATTCTTTCCGCGCACGACGACTTTCCCAAAGCGATATCCGCGGATGGCTCAGATCCCGATACCGAGCAGGGATCACGCGGCCATCATCGATGATGACCCAGACCTGCGACAAGTCTCGCGGATCGTATTTCACCTGAACCTTGCCCTGCCTGCGTCCGACCAACGACGCGAAGACATCACTCCAGTAATGGACCCCGAAGAGCGTGACCCCGGTGCGCCCGAGTTGGCGCCACTCGAAGGGCAAGAAGCTTGTCCGAAAGGCTTCGACGTCAACGACCTGTCGCCCCGCAGTATCCCCGCCCAGGTCAGCCCAGGCAGCCAGCGGCGTTCGGCCGAGGGCTTCGTGAACCGTATTGTGGTATCGGCAGATTTCCAGATAAAGCCAATCCTCGAACTCGGTCAGCGTCAGGGCTGCATGCTTTTCACTATTATAGTCGCCTTTCTCGACGATTGAGGAATGTGTCGTCCCGGGCAGCACATGAACGGCACCCATGGTCGTTCCGATCAGCCGTTCGACATGGCCGCCATAGTGTTTGCCGCCAAGCGGACGATACTCGACGGTTATGCCCCAATCTTCGCAGGCCATTCTGAAGGCATCGCTGTGGAACTCCTGTGCATTGTCGACGTGGATCGCCTTCGGAATGCCGGCCGTCGGCCAAACCACCTCTTCCAGTGTTCCAGGGACATGCACCGATTTCCGGCGCACACAGTGATCGAGACACAGGGCGATCGACAAGACAGATGGCTCGTCGAAGGTGACATAGGCCCCGAGAACGATCCGGGTCGCAACATCAATGGCTACCGTCAGAAAGGGGCGTGTAAGTGGCCGCCGGTTCACGTGATCAACCAGAATGATGTCCGCCGTAGTATGATCGATCTGAACGACTTCCAGCGGGGCTGAAACTTCAAGACGCCCGGGACGCGCGGCAAAGACCTTGTCAGCCTCCTCTGCCCCGCGCCGTTTCCTGATGACCTCTCGCTGATCCATCGCGTCGAGACGGGCTTTGACCGTTTTCCGGGTCGGGGGTTGAAATCCTTTCGCCTCGCACTCGGCACGAATCTCACGCCAGATGCGAAGAAAGCTCGAGCGCTCGCGAACCAGATAGTAACGCTGCAGACTCTCATCGATGATGATTTCAACGTCTTGCGCGATCCGTTTCGACCCCGGTTTCGGCCCGCGACGGTCCAACTCCAACGCCGTGGCACGTGCGTCGTTCTCTCTCAGACGCCGGTAGAGCGACCATGTGTGGCTTTTCGCCAAGCCGAGTTCCCAAGCCGCGTCACCGATAGCAGCGCTGATCGGCTCGCCCCTCTTTTCCAGATCCAGGATCGGCCGAAGAACCGCTGCACGATGTTTCGCAATACGCTCGCTGGCCACGTAAATCCCCCGCCCCAACAGGTCGACACTTATCCACAGTTCCGACCGTACGGCAATTAAGGGTACAGTATGGTAATTAACGGTACAATATGAAAATTAAGGATACAAGCGGCCATTGATTTTATGGGACAATTTTAGGCGCGATTCTGATTAATTAGGGTGCAGTGACAG
>NZ_JBIFFU010000054.1:0-3862 GCF_043557315.1 Sulfitobacter sp. 1A12779 | reverse complement strand
AATTATCGCGAGGAGGGCATAATGCGGAGGAGAATTTCGTAGCCCGTTTGATTTCAATGTGTTGGGTCGTGGCTGTGCCGTTCTTGCTGCGCATTATTTCAGGCTGGATGTTTCTTGGGTTGATCAATCAAACCAAGGAGGAATCGATGTCCCAATCGCCTTTCAAGGAAATTTCAGAACTTCGCGTCACGCTGCGCCGGCAGCGATATAGCCCAACTGTCATTCACAACTATTGCCTCTACGCAGATCAATTCCTCGCTTATCTGGAGGAGCGGGCGATTGACCTGCGCGATGTCACGCCGGATCTTGTCGCCGAATATCTGCGCCACGCGGTCCGGCAGTTTCAAAAGGATCGCGGGCGCGCACCGGGGTCCAGCTGGGCATCGATACCGCGGTCGGGGATTTACGCTTTGCTGCGCTCTGCTCTGCCGGAATGGCCGCCGGCTCCGCCTGCTGCAAACGAAGCGGAGCGCCTCACCCGCGAGGTTTGCGACCAATATGAGCGATGGCTGCGACACGAACGCGGTTTGGCCGAGCCTTCGATCACGGCGCTGATGTGGGAGGCGCGCCACTTCTGCAAATGGCTCATCCAGCGATACAGAAAAGCCGATTTTGCCGATCTGAGCGTGCGCGACATCGATGCTTATATGGATATCAGGGCACCGGGCCTGACACGCAAATCGCTCAAGGACGTGGTCGAACGGTTGCGCGGCTTTCTGCGACATCTACACCGGAGCAAGCTGCATGCGGATGATCTCTCAAGCCATGTGATTGCCCCGCTTCTCTACGCCTACGAGGGCATTCCGTCGATCCTGACTGCGGAACAGATCGCAGCGGTGCTCGAACTTGCGGGTCAGGACAGCTCGCCCTTGGGGTTGCGTGATCACGCGATCCTGCAGCTTCTTGCCAACTACGGCCTTCGGTCCGGCGAGGTCGGCCGCCTACAGATCGAGGATATCAACTGGCGGGCGGATACTCTTCGGGTGCAACGCTCCAAGACCAGTGCCACGGCTATGCTGCCCCTGATGGAACCCGTGGGGGAAGCGATCCTGCGTTACTTGCGGGACGGCCGTCCGGACGCGGATGTCCGCACCGTATTCCTGCGGAGCCGTGCACCCTATCAGTCGATGAAGGCGGGCGGCCTCTATGGTGTGGTCAAACGGCGCCTCGCTGCCGCCGGAATTGAGCTTGCTGGCAAGCGCGGCCCGCATATCTTTCGCCATGCCCGCGCGGTCAGCATGCTGAGGGCATCCACCCCGCGCAAGATCATTGGCGACGTCCTTGGCCACCGATCCCCGGAATCGACAGCGCCCTATCTGAAGCTCGCCACCGAAGACATGCGTTCGATTGCCATCAACCTTCCAGGTCGGGAGGTGAGACAATGAGAGGTTGGCCCGAGGATGGCGATGAGATCATCGAGCACTACATCGCCCGGCTTCCATTGAACTGCGCGATATCGCCAATCTACTATCGGCAAGCGCTGAACAGCTTCCGGCAGGCGGTGTTGCGGTTTGGCGCAACCGACCGGCAAGCACTTGAATACTGGTTGCGTGAGCGCGGTGAGGTCTGGGCCCGCTCAACGGTGCTGCACCGCGCCCGGATTGTTGCCCGCTTCCTCGATGCCCTGGCGCATGAAGGAAGGATTGGGAGCAATCCGATCTCCGACCTTCGCCGTGACTATAATGCCAGCAGTGACACGGGTGTAATACGGGCTTTGATGGCCCCTGACCCCAATCAGGCGCTCGAAGTGTTGCGGCAACCCCGACCGTTCGAAAGTTCATTGGGAGAGCTGATGCGCAACCATGTCGAGCGGATGCAGCGCCGAGGTTACCGGTATGAGGCGGCCGACGTCATTTGCCGCCGGTTCGACCGCTTTCTGCAGCAAAGGCCCGATCTCGATGGCCAGCCGCTGGAGATCATGCTTGAGCACTACCGCAGGACAAAGACGACCGCGAACCATCCGGCCGAATGCGAGAAACTGGCCCGTATCCTGAACAAGGCACTGTGCCATGACGATCCCTCGCGACCCAAACGGCAATCAGACAACCGGCCAGCGAAACAGGTCGCTCGCGGCTGGCGGCGCCCCTATATCTACAGCTCCAAGGACATCCAGAAACTGCTTGCAATCGCCCGGGTCTATCCGTCGCCGCGCGCGTCCTCGCGTCCGATCAACCTCTATACGATGCTGGTTCTGGCCTATTGCGCCGGATTGCGCATCGGCGAGATTGCAAGGTTGACGCTTGGCGACGTTGACATGCAGTCCGGAACCATCGCGATCCGGGAGACGAAGTTCTTCAAGTCCCGCATTCTGCCGCTGTCGGACAGCGCGATGGATGCTCTGCGCGTGCTTCTCGAAGCGCGGCAGAAGGCCAAGGTCTCTCGCAGCCCAGACGCCGGTTTGTTCTGGCACGATCAAAAGAACCGCTATTACTGTCGGGCAACTATCAGCGATCACCTTGTTGCCATTCTGCGCATGGCTGGTCTCAAACCGGCCACGGGCAGGACCGGGCCGCGCATCCATGACCTGCGACATACCTTTGTCGTGCACCGGATCCTCGAGTGGTACCGGCAAGGTGTGAACCCGCAGGAAAAGCTGCCGTATCTTGCAACATATCTCGGCCACCGCGATATCAACTCCACGCTGGTCTACATCACGGTGACCCAGGAGCTGCTGCATGAAGCGAGTGAGCGGTTCCGGGCCTTCACCTCGCCTGGCAATGCTGATCCGGCGGAGGTGGCATCATGAAATCTGATCCGCTCCCCCAATTGCTGCGCATGTTCTTCACTGACTGGATGGTCCAGCAACGCAACGCCTCTGTGCATACCATCAAGTCGTATCGGGACACCTGGAGGCTCTTTCTGCGATTTGTCGCGGTCCGGCGTGGCAAGCCTGTTGTTCGCCTAGCGCTGAGCGAATTGACCGCGGCGAAGGTCATCGCCTTCCTGCAACATCTTGAGGTCGAACGCGGTGACACAATCGGCACCCGGAACTGCCGCCTCGCCGCCCTGCGCAGCTTCTTCGGCTTTGTGGCAACGCGCGAACCGGAGTTCATGGCGCAATGCGCGGAGGTTCTGAACGTGCCGACGAAAAAAGCACCGATCCGCGCGCCAGACTACCTCGAACCCGAAGAGGTGCAGGCGATCCTGGCTCAACCCGACCGCTCCACGTTGATCGGCCAGAGGGACCATGTCTTGCTGTCGCTGCTCTACAATACCGGCGCGCGCATCCAGGAAGCGCTTGATCTTCGCCCCCAGGCGATCAGGTTCGATGCTCCGGCCTGCGTGCGATTGTACGGAAAAGGCCGGAAAGAACGGATCAGCCCGCTTTGGCCGGAAACGGTCGCCTTGCTGAGGTCGTTGCTTGAGCGAATACCGACGCCGGCCGATGAACCTCTCTTCGTAAACCGCTACGGCAACCCTCTCAGCGCCTCGGGCGTTCGGTTCAAGCTGGCGGACTATGTCAGGGCGGCTGAAAAGACCGCGCCGACGCTGGCGAGAAAACATGTGACGCCGCACAGCTTCCGGCATGCGACGGCCGTACACCTGGTCGCCGCCGGCGTCGACGTCACGGTCATCCGAAGCTGGCTGGGTCATGTCAGCCTTGAGACCACTAACCATTACGCACAGGCAAATCTGGAGACCAAACGGAAAGCACTGGAACGGGTCGAAAGACCGAAAACCGATAGTCCGCCATCATGGCGGCGCGACCAGAGCGTGCTCGACTGGTTGGATACGCTCTGACGCGCATCAAAAATTATGCGGAGGAAAGTGAACAGACCGCCAGGGAAACAAGGGCATTGGCGGACTTCCTCCGCATTATGCCGTCCTCGTGATAACTGCGGTAATGACGAGCTCGTCATTA
>NZ_JBIFFU010000053.1:0-4343 GCF_043557315.1 Sulfitobacter sp. 1A12779 | reverse complement strand
TGATCTGGCGGAAAAGCTGACGTGCGAACCGGAAACCGACATTCGCCACTGCGCAGCGAGTCCGGAACTTTGGGTTCGAACCGGCAGTTTGCTGCGATGGGCATGATCGTCCGGTCTGATGCAGTGGCCGCATGATGTGCATTTCGAGAAGATAGCAGCGCTCACGCGCCGCCCTCATGCTTCACCACCGGGATACCCAGCTTGCGCGCCTTGTCGGCGAGGTTCTCCTGGATCCCAGTACCCGGAAAGACCAGTACCCCGATTGGCAGGACGTCCAGCATCGCATCGTTGCGCTTGAACGGGGCCGAGCGGCCATGCTTGGTCCAGTCGGGCCGGAAGGCGACCTGCGGCACCTTGCGGTGATCGGCCCAGCGGGAGGCAATGAGTTCCGCGCCCTTGGGTGAGCCGCCGTGGAGCAGCACCATGTCCGGGTGCTTTGCATGGACCCGGTCAAGGCGCGCCCAGATCAGGCGGTGATCGTTGAAATCCGCCCCGCCAGTCACGGCCACCTTCGGGCCTTCGGGCAGAAGCAGCTGCGCCTCGGCCCTGCGGCGGGCGGCGAGGAAATCCCGGCTGTCGATCATCGCGGCGGTGAGGTTGCGATGGCTGACGCGCGATCCGGTCCGGGGATGCCAGGGCTTGCCGAGGTGATGTTCAAAGCCCTCGGCGGCGAGGTCGCGGAAGAGTTCCAGCGCGGTGCGTCGTTCGACCATGCTCTGCCCCTCGGCCACGAGGCGTTCGAGTTCGAGGGATTTCACCTCGGAGCCATCCTGTTCCTGCTGCAGCCGCCGCTGCGCCTGTTCGTTGTCGTCGAGCTGCCGCTCGGCCCGCGCCAGTGCGCGGTGGAAAAGGTTGACCGTGCCCCAAAGAAGTTCGTCGAGATCGGGCTCGAGCCGCGTATCGCCCAGCGTCGCGACAAGGGCGTCGATGATATCGGCGACGGCACCGGCGATCTGGTCGCCCTCGGGCAAGGGGCGCGGATCGGGTTCATCCTCGTTGGGGCGCCAGCCGTAGAGCTGGAGTTCGGTCAGGACATGGGCGGTCGAAGACGTGCTGTGATGCGGCTCGTGGGCATCGGTTTCGGGATCGAGGGTCATCTGCGGGTTCCTTCCTCGGGGTAGCCGCGCGCCACACGCGGCCTTCGTGGCAGGAACGCGCCCACGGGCGGGACGGCCGGGCAGCCCGAGCCCTTCGCGAGGGCCTTGATGGCCAAGCCCGGCTATTTTGCATCGCGATGCAAAGCGCCCCGCCGGGGCGCGGCGGAAAATAGCCGGAGCGCGGCCATTGCCGGACCGTGCCGTTTGTGGGCCCCCTGCCCTCTGAGAAGGCCGTGCGCGCTGGCCTTTCTCGTGGATGGAGCCCACACGGCCCTTCCTCCGAAAGCAACGCTGCGAGCCGTGCAGTGCCAGCCCGCTTGCCGCCCTGTCACACCGGCACTAACCGCGTGGCGTCCTCGGCGTGGAGATGTAGCCGCAACCGCGCTTGCAAGGCCGCCAGACCGTAGCGCCGGAGATCATCGTTGAAGTCGGCCAGTCGCGGCGTGAGGGTCACCGCCTCGATCCCGGCCGCGGCTGCGCGCGCATCCAGCCGATCCCTTGCCGCCGCGCCCGCCGGATCACGGTCGCGCAACACGTAGAGCCGCCGCAGTCCTGCGGGAAACCGGATGGCGGCCAAGTGTCCCGATGACAGCGCCGCGAGAGCCGGCATTTCAGGCAAGGCCGAGCGCACGGAAAGAACCGTCTCGATCCCCTCACCCGCGATGAGCACGTCACCGGGCGCACCGAACCACACCCCGTTCCCGAGCAAAGCGCCCATTGCGCGCCGCGGCGTGTCGATATCTGCCTTTGCGCTGCCATCCGGACGCAGCCAGGTACGGTGGGTTCCGGTCTGCCGGCCCTCGAGATCGATGATGGCGGCAAGCATGGCCGGAAGCCGCGCAACAGGCCCGCCACCCTCGGGCCGATAGAAGCAGGCGGGATGGAACCGCAGGCCTGGCATTTGGTCAATGGCTCCGATGCCACGCCCGCGGAGATAGGTTTCCACCGGAGTGCTGCGGATCGGCATGCCCATTGCAAACAGGCGTCGCGCCGCTTCCTGGGATCCGATGGCAGCTGGTGGCTGTGAATGTGGAGAATGCTGTCGGGGTGGATCAGGTAAGGGCAGGCTCAAGAAGCGTCGGGCCTCGTCGGCGACGTCCTTGAAGTCGACCAATCCGCAGGTTTCGCGGATGACATCGAGCAGGTCCCCATGCTCGGACGTGGCTGCATCAGTCCATTTTCCGGCAGCACGGGTGCCGGTGGCTGGCCCGGACAAGCGTACGAACATCGACCGCCCAGCGGTGTTCCGAACATCACCAACTAGCCAGTAGTGGCCCTGCTTCCGCCCGTTCGAGAGATAATGCCGGCACACCGCCTCGGTATTTTCGGCAAGCTGGCGCGAGAGATCGGCGGCGGATCTTGTCATGGCGACCTCCATCATGCTTGGACGAAATCAGGGGCCCGCCATGACTGACGGGCCCCTGTGTTAGGAACCTGGGTGGAAGGTCCCGACCTGCTCGAAGGTCACTCGGCGGCAGTTCGGGCGAAGGCGTCACCGGCGACGGGATCATCTTCCTCCGAGGGTTCGGAATCTCCGATAGCCGGTTCGCCGCCGTCTTCCGCCGATTGCGCTTCGCCGGTGTCGGGATCGTCTTCCGAAGCGTCATCGTCGGCGCGGTCCGCCTCGTCGACCAGCTCGATCTCGGGTGCATCCTCTTCCTGCAGCGGCGGCGTGCGCAGCGAGTCCGGCAGCCACCCGGTGCCGACGAGCAGGTCCTCGGCGGCGGTCACCATCTCCGCCTTCTTCAGGCCGGCGATCCGATCAGCGGCGTCTTCGCCCTTCGCCTCGCGCACGGCCTCGAGGATGCGGGCCTTGGTCACGCGGCCGAGGTAGGTGTCGCCTGTCGCTGTCCAGCCCGCCTTGGCCATGTCGAGGCCGACGGTCCCGGCCAGCACATCCGCATGCGCGATGGCGCGGGGACGGCGCTGGTAGGGATCGTGGACGGCATTCACGCTCATCGCCACGCAATGAGCGAAGAGCGCCTCGCGGCTGCAGCTGTCGAACTCGGTCAGGGCCTCCCAGAGATCCTCGGGTCCTTTCGGCAGGTTGCGTGCCCAGGTTTCGTGGCGCTGCTCGATGGCCTGCGCATAGGTCGTATCGCCCAGACCCGTTACCTGCGATCCGAAACCCGCGTTGCGCGGTTCGATCTCGACGCAGCTGTCGACGGCGTAGCGATAGAAGAGCCGCAGCACCATCGCGTGCAACGCCGCGAGGAAGGCGATCTGCGGGTCCTGGGCCAACGCGTTGCGCAGCGCCAGGGTGCGATGGGCTGTCAGTTCCATGACGAGCCGGTCAGAGAGCGGTTTGAGGCCGTCGTCCTCTTCCTCCTCGTCCGGGGTGGACGTGGCGGTCTCGTCGATATCCGTGACCGGTACCGGATCGGATGCGACATCGCCCACATCTTCCACCTCCTCGACCGGCTCATCCTCTGGCCGCACGTAGCCCCGCTCGACGCGCAGCCGCCCGGATCTGTCGATGCTGACGAAGGCCCCGGCCAGCGCCAGATCCTCGGACTCGAACCGGATCGGCCGCGCCTCGAGTGCCTCCATCGCCTCCTCGATCTCGCCCAACCGGGTGTCGGCCTCGTCGGGCAGCTCGTCGGCTTCCGCATGCTCGGCCTCGAGCGCGTCGTATTCGGCCCTCAGCGCCTGGTAGCGAGCAGCCTCTTCGTCGCTCATCGGCACCACCTCGCCATGGACCCGGCGCATTCCGAAGGTGTGGCCGTAGGGGAACTCGGTGTCGACCTCGACCCATTTCCAGCCCTCTGCACGCACCCCCTCGGCGTCTTCGGCGAGCTTCTCGCGCACCATGACGTCGAGCAGCGCGGCATCCTGCAACCAGCCGCCATCGTCCTGCTGGAACAGGTCGCGCAGGCTCTCGCCCCCGGCCTCGATGTAGTTGTCGAGCCCGACGAATTGCGCCCGCTTGTCCGAGGCCCGCACCGCACCTTCGGTCAGCATGCGGCGGATCTCGTAGGGCTGCCGCGAATAGTGACGCTGCAGCGCCTCCCAGACCTGCTCCTGGCGCGCGTGATCGGGATTGACGGTGAACGCCATGAGTTGGTCGAGCGTCATCTCCTCCTCGGCATAGGCGTCAAGCAGCGACGGTGCGACGGCGGCGAGCTTCAGCCGCTGCTTGACCACGCTGGCCGAGACGAAGAAGGCCGCGGCGTGTTGATTGTCACTGAGAACTGACCCGGTAGCCCCATAAATTGTCACTGAGAATTGACCCATGTGAACACACTT
>NZ_JBIFFU010000052.1:0-4704 GCF_043557315.1 Sulfitobacter sp. 1A12779 | reverse complement strand
AGGCGCTGCATCGAGGATGGTATATTCATACCTACCGCCTAACCAAGCGCCGCACCGCAAACAAGTTGGCAATCCCGCATCAGCTCCTCTACCTCCCGCAGGCTCAAGTTGAACCGGACGTAGAGCCAGACAACATGAGCGATGATCTGAGGAGGATACCGGTGGCGTTTGTAGCTGATCTTTTGTGTCTGCATCCACGTCGCCTACGCCCGGATCGATTAACCAGCAACCTCAGGCTAGTTAACGTGACAACACCCGAGGACGTTATGCACTATGACAGCCTGCGTCAATGTTGGCATCAGCAAGCTCACCGCGAGAGACACGTTTTCGAAGGGCGATCAACGCAGTTGGCTCTATAGACAGAAATTGCGGCAATAAAGCGCTCAACGATTGCCGAATCCGGCAACACGTCGGCGGCGTCGAAGGGGTCAGGTAAGGACGTATTTCTGGGGGGGCCAAGCCGGAGGCGGCTTTTGGTCGAGGGCTTCACAGGCAGACCTCTCGATGATCCGGCACATGGCGTCGAGCGGCAAACCATTTTGCACGTTTCGAAACGGCAGTTCGAGTTCGTTGGTAACGGCCTGCAGCCCAAAAAAAACATAGGCAACCGCCGCGGTGAAGACCGGCGCGAACCAGTTCGTCGCCTCGATCAGGGCAAAGGGCAGCAAAAAGCAATAGAGATAGGTCGTGCGGCGCACCAGAAGGGAATAGACAAAGGGCAAGGGCGTCGTCGCAATCCGTTCGCATCCGGCCTGCGCCATAGCCAGCGAAGACAGCGTGCTAGACAGGGTCATCTTCCCGAAGCCATCAACGGCGCCGCTATTGCTCAAGGTGCTTATCTGCTCCGCCATCGCCCGCAGGGCCGCATCTGCGGGATTGGTCTTTGCGAGCAAGGCTTGCGCGCGGGTTTCGTCTATCCAACCAGACAGATCCGCCCTTACCTCTGCGTTTCGCAGAAAGCCGCGGTGCAGATGGCTGAATGCCACCCCTAAAGATAGGATTTTCCGGCGGTCTTCGGCCTCAGGAACAAAGATGGTAAGCTGTCGCCCCAGATTGCGCAGGTCGGCGATCATTGTCCCCCAAAGCTTGCGCGCCTCCCACCAGCGGTCATAAGCAGCATTGTTGCGGAACCCGAGAAATAGCGACAGCGCGATGCCAAAGACGCCCATCGCCGCAATGGAGACGCGGGGCAGGGGGACGATATGTTGATCAACCAACAGCACCGCCGCCGTCAGCACGGCGACCCCGACAATTCTGCCCGCGATTCTGGGAACGATCGAGCCCTGCATGACAAAGAACAGGTTCAGCGCCTTCGGGGGATCTCTGACAATCATCTAAAGTTCCTCTGTGCCTTTGACGGACGATTCATCGCAACCCGTCCCCGATGTGGTCAATCAGGAACCGGACTTTTGGCGACAGATGCCGGTTTTGCGGATAGATCGCCCAGATGCCATCGTCAGGCGCGCGATAGGTTTCCAGAATCGAAACCAGCCTCCCTTCCTGCAGCTCTCCCTCGACGTAGTAATCTGGCAGCTGAATGATCCCCAGGTTCCTGCGTGCGGCATCGACCAGAGAGGCCCCGCTGTTGCAGCGCAGATTGCCCTTCACCCGAACATGCCGCATGGTTCCTTTTTCCTGAAACCGCCAATATCCCAAAGTACCCTGAAGGCAATTGTGCTTGTCGAGTTCGGACAGGGTGTGCGGGGTGCCATGGGCGGCGAGGTAGTCGGGCGCGGCGCAGGTGTAATGCCGGCGTGAACTCAGGCGTCTTGCCATCATGGAACTGTCCTCCAACTCGCCCAGGCGAATGGCAAGATCATAGCTTTCCGCCACGAGGTCGAGCAACTGGTTGGTTAGCCTTAGATTGATCTCCAGATCTGGGAAGCGCCGCAGGAAATCATTGACCAAAGGTGCGATGCGGCTTTCTCCAAAGGTCACGGGTGCGGTCATGTTCAAGCGTCCCTTGGGGTTCTGCTGCAGATCGGTGATCGCGCGCTCGGCCTCGGCCAGCCCGTCGAGCACTTGGCGGCAATGGTTGTAATAGACCTGCCCGGTTTCGGTGATCGTCACCCTACGCGTGGTGCGGTAGAAAAGCTTGGTGTCGAGCCGCGCCTCCAGTGCTCCGATCTGGCGGCTGACCTGTGCGGTGGAAATCCCGAGATTTCCGGCAGCGGCGGTAAAGCTATGGGTTTCGGCCACAGCTACGAATTCGGAAACCCCTTCCCAGCTCAGCACTGTGTTCCTCTTCAACCCCACAATTGTTGCATGATGGTAATAGTGTTTTGTAAATCAACGTGATTATCGCTTCTCTTGGGATAGTCTATTTGTCGGTCAGACATCAAGGAAAACAAAGCGAGTGCCATGACCGATATCATCAAATGCAAAGCCGCTGTCGCCTGGGCCGTCAACGAACCGCTCTCGATCGAAGAGATCGAAGTGATGCCGCCCAAGGAGGGCGAAGTGCGGATCAAGATCATCGCTTCGGGCGTCTGCCACACGGATGCGTTCACCCTGTCCGGCGAAGACCCCGAGGGGCTGTTCCCGGTCATTCTCGGCCATGAAGGCGGCGGCATCGTCGAATCGATCGGCGAGGGCGTCACCAGCGTAGCGGTTGGCGATCACGTGATCCCGCTCTACACGCCGGAATGCGGCGAGTGCAAATTCTGCGAATCCGGCAAGACCAACCTCTGCCAGAAGATCCGCGAAACGCAAGGCAAGGGTCTGATGCCGGACGGCACGAGCCGCTTCTACAAGGACGGCCAGCCGATCCTGCATTACATGGGCTGTTCGACCTTCTCGGAATACACTGTACTGCCGGAAATCTCCCTCGCCAAGGTGAACCCCGAGGCGCCGTTGGAAGAGGTCTGCCTGCTGGGCTGCGGCGTCACCACCGGCATGGGCGCCGTGATGAACACCGCCAAAGTCGAGGAGGGCGCAACCGTCGCGATCTTCGGCATGGGCGGCATCGGCCTTTCCGCCGTGATCGGCGCCACGATGGCCAAGGCCAGCCGGATCATCGTCATCGACATCAACGAAAGCAAATTCGACCTCGCCCGCAAGCTGGGCGCGACCGACTTCATCAACCCCAAGGATCACGACAAGCCGATTCAGGAGGTGATCGTCGAGATGACCGACGGCGGCGTCGATTATTCCTTCGAATGCATCGGCAACGTCAATGTCATGCGCTCGGCGCTGGAATGCTGCCACAAGGGCTGGGGCGAATCCGTGGTCATCGGAGTCGCCGGTGCGGGGCAGGAGATCTCGACCCGTCCGTTCCAGCTGGTCACCGGCCGGGTCTGGCGCGGCTCGGCCTTTGGCGGGGTCAAGGGGCGGTCAGAGCTGCCTGACTATGTCGAACGCTACATGCAGGGCGAGTTCAAGTTGAATGATTTTATCACCCACACCATGAGTCTGGAAGAGATCAACGAGGCTTTCGACCTGATGCATGAGGGCAAGAGCATCCGTTCTGTCATTCATTTTGACAGCTGACTGCCTCCGGTGCCGCGCCGCTTGCGGCGCGGTCCGAACAACTTCTGGGAGACCTGCCATGTCATTGGAACTAAAGAGCGCCAACAAGGTCTTTGGTGGCTGGACCAAACATTACAGCCATCATTCCGATAGGTTGAACTGCGATATGCGCTTCGCGATCTACCTGCCGCCACAGACCGCGCAGGGGCAGAAGGTCCCTGTGATCTACTTCCTCTCTGGCCTGACCTGTACAGATGAGAATTTCATGCACAAAGCCGGGGCGCAGCGCCTTGCGGCGGAACTCGGTATTGCGTTGGTGGCACCCGACACCAGCCCACGGGGCGACGATGTGGCCAATGCGGAGACCTATGATCTGGGGCAGGGGGCCGGGTTCTATGTGAATGCGACAGAAGCCCCATGGAACCGGCATTACCATATGTATGACTATGTGCTGAAGGAATTGCCCAGGCTGATCGAAGAGACATTTCCGGTAAGCGATCAGCGGTCGATCTTCGGGCACTCGATGGGCGGCCACGGTGCGCTGGTTCTGGCGTTGCGCAACCCGGAGCGATACAGGTCCGTCTCTGCCTTTAGCCCGATCTGCAATCCGGTGAATTGCCCCTGGGGCCGGCAGGCCTTTAGCACCTATCTGGGCGACGACCGCGGCGCCTGGGAGGCTTATGACGCAAGCCTTCTGATGCGCGAGACCAATGGCGGGCTCCCAACGCTGGTGGATCAGGGCGAAGCGGATGATTTCCTTGACGAGCAGCTCAGGCCCGGCGCGCTGGAAGCGGCGGCGGAGGCGAGCGGCTATCCTCTGACCCTGCGGCGGCAGGAGGGGTATGACCACAGCTATTTCTTCATCTCGAGCTTTGTGGATGATCACCTGCGGTTTCACGCCCTCCATTTGGATAGGTAACGGCTCCGACCCTTCGCCTTTTGGATGTAGGACTAAAGCATGTTGCTTTCGCCAGTCTTCCGATCCCATCGGTTGGAAGAGGAAATCATCGACAAGGCGGCCGAGGTTCGCTTGCGCTGCCTTTCAAACTGGCTAGCCTTGATTTTCAGAAGTCACCGACAGAGAGGCTCGTTGATGTCTGAGACCTGTACCTTCTGCCGAATTGCCGCGGCAGACTTGCCGGCTTACAAGTTGTTCGAGGGGGATTGCCAACTTGTTTGCGGTGCGGCGCTTGGTTAGGCGGTAGGTATGAATATACCATCCTCGATGCAGCGCCT
>NZ_JBIFFU010000051.1:0-5931 GCF_043557315.1 Sulfitobacter sp. 1A12779 | reverse complement strand
GGCAACGGCACTCCACATCATGCTGTCAAGCAAGCGAAACGTGCTCGATTCGCCGACAGCCCCATTACGGCATCTTTCGCTTTTCAGGGTGAAGGAGGTCAGACCGCGCTGACCTCCAAGGCTTGGTCAGGACTTGGGTTCGACCTCCCGTTTCGCATCAATCAATGCCTGTGCGGCCTGCATCACCTGAACTTGAGATGTTCCCGTGCATTCCTCCTCCAGCGCGGCCTGCACCTTCGCGCGAAACCACGCGTCATACGAATTGACATCAACCGCCACGGAAATGCTCCTCGAGCCCGATATCCAGCAGCTTGCCGAGGTGATCGGGCATGTCTGCAACTTGCACAGCAATTGGGAAACGGTGCCCCGTCAGGTCAGGCGCGCATTGCTCCTCTAGCCCGAGGTGCTGCCTATCCTTTTCCGCCTCAATCATTGTGCTTTCTCCGACCCTATTATCAGCCGAGCTACATCTTCCAGCGGGCGTCGTAAACGATAATGCCAAAGGGTCACAGCAAGCTGGCCCACTTACCGATCGGGCACCGCTTCAAGGGAAGTTTCGAACCGCTTGCCCGCCGCTGCAGCTTCTTTCAAGAGCGCGTCGAAATTGTCAGGTGGATTGCCATCTTCCAACATCCCTTTGAACGTCGCATAGGCATCCGTCTTGCTGCCGTAGGCGCGCAGGGTCTTGTCGTCGTTCACCCAGGCCACCACGATGACCTTCGCATCGCTGTTGAACCGATAGAACAGCCGATACTGCTGGAAGAATTTCGCCCGGAACCAGTGCTTGCGGTGATCGCCGAGTGTGCCGCCTTGCCGGAAGGCCGCGGCACCCGGATCTGCCGGTATGGCTTCGGTGACCAGCTTGAAGATGGCGGCCAGCCGTTTCGTCGGGTTTTTCTTGCGCCAGGTCTTAGGATCACGTGCTTTACGCGCCTCGACCTCTTCAGTCAGCCCTTCGAGCTGATCCAGAAAGAGCGGATGCGCATAAATCGACCATCCGTTTACGACAAGGGGCGATTGGGCGGGCACGCTATCGCCGCTCATTCATCCTCGAGCGATAGCGGCGCATCGAGATCGACGTCAACGTCTCCGACCAGTGCTGCAAGACGGTCATGCAAAGCCCCATCGAACGCCCGAATGCGGTCCGGATGCGCCTTGATATCGGCCTCGACAAAATCGAGAAAGGCTCCGAGCACGGGATCTTCCTCGTCGCTGCGCACGGGCTCGATATAGACCCTGCCACTCGGCTCGGTGCAGTAACGAATCTGGTCGCCCTTGCCCAGCTTGAGCTGTTTGCGCACACCCGCCGGCACGGTCGTCTGATACCGATCCGTGAGTTTCGAGACATCTTGTGCGAGCGCTGTCATGGCAGTCTCCTGAAAGAAAGGGGGTATTTGCTACCTGCGATGGGTAATGCATTTGCATTGCCTTGTCAAGACAAGCCGCAGCATCTGCTGTCGCCGGGCAGGCCGATGAACCGTCCGGCGCAGGACCTAATCTCGCCCGGCCAGGAACTCCGCCAGCACCGGGCTAGCCGCACCTTTCGCGGAGCTGAGCAGCTCCGAGCCCGCAAGCGAGGCCTTTGACAGGCGTACGAGCCCACCAGTTTCCTCGATGCGGTAGCAGCGGCGTTTTTGCCGCCCGCGCCTGTAGTGGGTCGCGATGACAATCTGGCAGGTACTGCCATCGGAGAGCGTCACAGGTGCTGCGAGCTTGATCTTGTCGCCTTCCTCGTAGTCCGGGATCGACGCCCAGTCCCGGCAGCGCTGACGCCAGTCCTGGGCGTAGCTGTCCGGGTCTTTCAGGTCGGAGAGGAGCTCGATCAGCCCAAGGGGAGCACGAGACTCGTTCGGGCCAGCGCTTTCCTCCATGTCCTTGTAGCCCCAGAAGCCGTCATCGTATCGGGTGAGGAAGACAGCGCCAAAAGTGATCGACCCGTCCGCATCGGTCACATAGGTCGTGTCTTCGACAGGGGTGCCGTCGAGATTGATGACCTTTGCCGCCGCGTACCAAGTCGAACCCACCTTGCAGGCTTTGACCAGTTCAGTTTTGCGCGTGTCGCCCTCGAAGGTGCACAGCCGAGCAATCTCCGCTTTCTCATCCGCGTAGGATTTGACGCGGCCGTCGGTGTAGAAAAGCCATCCCATCACGCCGCCCTCCGGTCATCGATTTCCATCAGCGCATCGAGTGGCACGCGATAGGGCTGCATGGCGTCGAAATCCTCGCAATTGCCGCAGTTCTGCACGATCGCGAAGGTGTCGCAGGCATCCTTGAGAATGACCCGGAAGGTGCCGCCGAGGCCCGAGGGCACCTCGTAGGTCCCGCCGATGAGATAGTCCGAAGCCCGGCGCACGAAGACGCGGATGCTGTGGCCATCGGTGGCGAGCCGGATGGCCCCCCGCCCCCGGTCGATGAGCACCTGCACGTCATCCAGGATGTCGGTGTAGAACTGGCCGGTCAGATCGCGAAACGCCATGCGGCGCTGCGCCATCCAGTCGGTGTCCCGAAACGGGTTCATGCCTTCGGCGAAGGCGAAGGACGGATCGGCCTGTTCGGTGGTGACGATGCGGGTGGTCGTGCCATCGATGCCGTTTGAGCGCAGATGCACACCATTGCCGACGATGAGGATCAGGGCGGGCCTGTCCACGGGTCCGTTCCAGTTGGGCAGGAAGGTTTTGCAGGCGCGCGCATGGGCGATTTGCGCCGCGACAGCGGACGCAGAGAACTTGAGAATAGCCATGGGGATGTCTTTCTGTTCGGTTTGGAAGGGTCGACCCGCGCGGGTGGCATGATCCACGCGCGGGTCGCGTGAGGACTCAGGCCGCTTGCGGGACCTCGCTGTCAGGCTCCGGGGTTTCCGCAGCGGGCTCCGCCTCATCAGAGGCGACACCGTTGGTCTGCATCATCGGCGGGCACCAGGCGGCCACGGCAGCGCGCTGCGCGTCCGTCAGCGTGGCGAAGGGTTCGGCGAAGAGCTTGTCGCAGAAGGCGACGATCTCCTTCTTGCTCGACGAGGCCAGCGTCACCGCCTCCTGGGCGAGACCCAGATCCTCGCCGAGGATCTTCAGGAGCCAAGCCTTCTTGAAGCGGTTGAAGAGCGCCGCATTCGGCGTCCAGTGGGCGCGGATGTCGGGCATGATCTCGATCTCGAACGCATGCATCAGGCTGTCGCGCTGGCGGTCTCGCGCGAAGCAGGACTGCGTGGTGCTGGCCGTGGCATAGGCCACGAGCTTGGCCTTCTCGCCGGCCTCCAGCGCGCGAAACGCCGCGAACTGATCGGCGGGCGCGCGGGCGTCATCGAGCCAGGAGAGATCAAGTGCATCATGCGCCGCCGCCACCTGCTCGAGCGAGGTCTCGTCGATCTCGTCCATCTTGGCATGGCTGCGGTATTCCTTGCGGGCATCGATCTTGATCGCCTGCGTGACACTCATGCCGCTGGCCAGAACGTCACTGACCAGCTTGAAGAGCGTCAGATCGAGCGTGGCTTCCGGATGCAGCGCCATCGCGGCCCCAAGCGCCATGGCTCGCTCGGTCTTGAGGTCCTCAGCCAGTGAGGCTGGATAGGTGATTTCGTCCGGGTCCGGGGCCTCCTCCCCGGTCGGGCTAGCCGAGGAGCCGCGCGCGCCCTCCTCTTTGACGGTGTCCTCGGGGCGGACGAGACCAACATGGAGCGTGATCTGCCCACCCTGCCACGACGCGATTACCCCAGACCGCGCTAGGTCCTCGGCGCTGTAGGCCTCCTGCAGATCGCGCGCTTCCTCTTCCAAGGCGTCCACGCGCTCGTAAAGCGCGTTGTAGGCACCGTCCTCGAGCCCCTCATCCTCCATCTCGAGCTGCAGTTTCTCGAGTTCGGCGGTGATCTCATCGATGCGCTTTTGCGCAGCCTCATCAGGCTCGATCGGGCCGGGATAGACGCGGCCGTAGTCGGCCATGGTCGCGTAATCATAGCGGACCATCGCATCGGCCCAGGCAAAGCCCAGCTTTATGCGGGCCTCTTCGGCAGCGGCACCGAGCTTTTCGAGCAGGATGGTCTCGACCAGCGCCGCATCCTCGAGCACGGAATGCTCTTCCAGAAGGTCAGCCGCGACTGCGCCGCCACGCGCCTCGTAGTCCGCGCGCACGAAAGCCCCGATATCATCGCTGACCTGCACCCCGCGGGATTTGAGCGCCTGACGGACGGAGTAGGCCTGCAGGTAGCTGTCTTCCTTGGTGAGTGCCTCGTAGACCTCCTTCTGCACCTCCTGGCTGGGATGCTCGGCAAAGGCCTTCATCGTATCGAGCGTGATCGTCTTGGCCCGGGCCACGGCGCGGATGTCAGCGTGGATCAGACCGTAGCGCAACCGGCCTTTCACAGCGGCGACGGTCGTGCCGAATGTCTTTGCGATCGTCTCGGGCGTCTGGCCGTCGACCTCCATCATACGGGCGAAAGCCTCGAACTCGTCGATGGCATTCATCGGCGCCTGGGTAATGTTCTCGGCGAGCGACAGCGCCGTGGTGGCGTCGCTCTCCTCAGGGACAAGGCGGCAGTCGACCTTGGTTTTCGCCGTGAACCCCTTGCTGGCCTTGTCAGCGATCAGCTCCTTAAGCGCGGCATGGCGCCGGCCACCGGCGAGGACAGCATATTTGCCGTCAAGCTTCTGGACCAAGAGCGGCTGGAGTAGGCCCAGCACAGCGATGCTGGCCTTCAGATGAGCGATGTTCTCAGGATCATAGGTTTCCGGCGCGTTGCTGCGCACATTGGCGGGGTGAGCTGTCAGATCGCCGATGGCGACGGAGACGGGTTTGAAACTTGCGGTCATGGGATATCCTTTTCGGTGGATGATGTGGGGCCCGCGCGTTCACGCGCGTGACCAATCCCCGGCATCGGGGATCACCACGACGAAAGGCCCACTCTCCCTTTAAAGGGCCAGCGGGCCTTCATTTGTTGGCTTGTTGGGGGAGGAGTCCCCCTGCCCCTCTACCAGTCGCGCGCCATCATGATGGTCAGTACGCGCATGGTGGTGGCGGGATTGTCAGGGGTCTCAGCCCCGTAGCGGAAGTCGGAATCCGCCTCATAGAGATCAATTTTCCAGAACACGGTCTCGCCGCGGATCTCAACCGGCCCGAAATCATGCCAGCCCTCCGGGTCGTTCTCGGGTTCGAACGTGTCGAACATGCCCGTAGCCTTTACCGCCTCGGCTATGAAGCCGTCACCAGCCTCCATAATCGAGCGGGTGACATGCATGCGGCCCTGTATGGGCTGCGCGGGCGGCACCCCGAGGCAAGCGAGCTTGCGAAACGCATCGTTTTGCGCCGCGATCACGGTCGGATCTGGACGGTCTGGCTGGGGTTGAACGATCATGGACATAGGGATCTCCTTTGAGAAGTTGAAACACCCTTCACGAAGTCCGCTTTTTCTTTTCCGCCGGGCGGAAGGTCCGTAGCCGAAGGTGCCTTACCCGAACAGCCCCTTGGGTCTGTAATTCGGGTTGGGGATGGTTTCGATCCAGCCGCCCTAGTCCTTGATGCTCTCAAGTGCCGCCGAGAGCGGATAAGCGCCCTCAGACGCGCTCCACCAATAGGCACCGCGTTTGAAGGTGATGATCTTGCGACGGCCGTCTTTGAGTTCGCGCCGGTCCGCGAAACGGCAAACTGTCCGGGGGACAGTTTGAGGCAAGAACGGGCGGAGCCCGGCCAGCCGCAGCGTCTTGGGTTCCTTGCGAGACATGCGAGTCTCCGTTCTCCGTGTGGTCAGGCGGCCTCGGCGCTGCGCCCTGCCCTGCCGGCCTCCGACCGTGCGATCAGGTAGTCGCAGGCGCGCTGCGCATCAGCGGCGTGCTTAAAGATCGCGCCCTTGTCCGACCGAAGAACGCGCAATTATCGCGAGGAGGGCATAATGCGGAGGAGAATTTCGTAGCCCGTTTGATTTCAATGTGTTGGGTCGTGGCTGTG
>NZ_JBIFFU010000050.1:0-6403 GCF_043557315.1 Sulfitobacter sp. 1A12779 | reverse complement strand
ACACCGACGGAAGCGTTCAGGGAAGAGTTGAGGAAACTGAGATAGCGGAAACTGTCGCAACGACCCTTGAGACACCAGGCGTTACCCTCAAATGTGATTATTGTGAGAAAGCAGTATTTTACCTAACGGGAGGGATCGGTATGGGAGCTGTTTACAGCCAACTGAGTATAGCCTGCCTTTTATGTCGAAGAGCAAAGATTCAGGTACCGTTAAGCAACAGCGCTATCTACTCGCCGGCGCATCCTACCTAAGAGAAATAGCCTATAGGTCCTTCATGTATTATTAAAACATGTTGCAAGAACAAGGACAAAGCACGCGAGGGAAAACAATGGCTATAAAACAGTCCAAAAGCCTCATACGTGCACTTCTGGTTCTGATGCTCTTGGGAGCCATTTGGCTTCCTAAAGAAAGGCGAATGACCGTTTTTTTGACAGGTTACAGCTATTGGGACAACACGCCCCCGGCCTCAGCCATCATTGGGCGCCCCATCATACATGAAGTTGCTGCGGGGATAGGAACTTACGACGATCCTGTAACCTTAGCGGTGGGCTGGCGGATAGATGAAGGTAAAGTATCAGAAGATTTCCAGCCTGGTACGAGGTTTTATATTCCACGATTGCGAAAATATGCGATTGTTGAAGACCTGTGTGGGGATGGTGCTAAACCACAAGGTGGGCCATGTCACATCGGTTGGGAAGGGTACCATTGGCTAGATATTTATGTGGATGGCAGCACCCGAACCGCGGAGATAAGTCAGCAATGCATGGAAAAGCTTACGGGCATCCAGCCTGTCTTGATAAAGCCAAGAAAAGGATATCTCATATCACCCGGACCTATTGTCGAGACCGGGTGTAAAGTTTTCCAGGTTTCATTGCTGAAGTGAAGTTTTAACCTGCGCACTCAGCAATATTGGGTCAAAAGGTTTTGTGATAACGTCACTAGCCCCTAACTTAAGCAGCGCCTCTCTGCGGTAGCTTGCATGAGTTAACCGAAGGCGATCTCAATGAAATCAAGCCAATAGATCTTCTTGGTAAGCCTTACAGCTCTACAAAACTGGCTGAAGTGTTAAAGGTTTTTGCTGCTTCCAAGAATTCCTCTAACAATATCAGGTCATATTTCTCTGAGCGAAGTTAGAGATTGTTTTAGAATATACTGTAAAGCTTAATTAGGGAAGCTCTACAGGTTATGTACCTCTGTCCTGCTTTGCTCTGACCATCCTAATCGAATACTTATACACCCTACCAACTTTCTGGCAGGGTGTATAGATTTGACGCTCCATAACGGACCTGGGGTGATAAGTCTTTGCCTTATCAATTGTTTACCGGCTGTCGTTGCCTTGGCCATAGCCGCCATAGACATAACCTTCACCGGGGCTACGCAAGCTGCTCCGTGTGGACATTACAGTGTCGTCATTCTTGGACTGATCGCTGGTGTTCAGGAAGATATCGTTGGCTTTCGTCGACGCATTTGGGTTCCAGCTGCGCTCGCTATCACCATAAACTGTTTGCGCATCGTTCGACGTGTCGAGAAAGATATCATTATAGCGGGTCGAGTTATCGGCGATAGCTGCAGTGGGAAATAAGTGCAGTGGCAGCGGTAGTGAGGATGAGTTTCATTTCGTGTTCCTTTGGCTTCTGCCATATCACGCATTGCGATGTCATCGTTTGTGGTGAAGGAACGAGGTTCAGCTTGATAAAGTTTCGGTAGCGGAGGCGAAGAAGGGATATCCCTGGGCCTAATCACACTTTTCAAAGTAGCTTGAGTTAAAAATATTATAATACTGTCAGCGGCTTGATAAGATTTTCTCAGGATATGTCATCAAATCGTGTTGGTAGTGCATGCTCTACGGTCATCTGAGCTTTCCTGACCCCATCCCGTGTGATACCAGAAGGCACAAGTTTAGGAGAGCGTAGATGGCTAAGCGGAAAGAAGGCGACCCCTACTTCACTTGGAAGGACTATGTCTTCGGCAAAAACATGGGCGCGGCGACGCTGCAAATACTTCTTGGAATCGGCGCTTTCAGTGTGGTGTTTCTAATCTTTGCAGCGCTATTCGGTTAGAAACCGGTCTACTCTTTTGACCATTTCCAATGAGATTATTGACCTGAAAAAGACCAGCGGATCGCTGTCGGGGCGCGCCACCATCCAGCGCGCATAGCCATCGAGATACTTCGTCGCTGGACCACGCCAGCGCCCACGAAAATCCCGTTTCCACTCGGAGTGCAGCGAGTTCACGCTGTTGAGATGATAGGCTTTGGGCATCCGCTTTGTCCGACGACCAGCAACGAGCACCTTGTAGGAGATCCCTCGCGCTTTGGCGATCGCTTCATATTGGGGCGCACCATCGAAGAGCACCATTGCGTCGGGCGCGACCTGCGGCACAAGCTTCGCTTCGATTGTTGGTTGTAAGGTGTTCTTCATGTGCTGGAAGGTCGCCCGCCCGGTTCGATCCACAACACCGAGGATCGGTGCGGACCACGCTCGGGCGATGGCCTGCGGAGGCCGCCGCTTCGGATACTCATACCAGCGCTTCCGTGGTGGCTTGGGCGTCGTTTTCGGATGCGAGGGGTCGCGCTGATAACGGACCCATTCATGCGATCCCTTGCGGCTCTCGCGTTGGTAGGTCTCATCAGTCTCGATGATGCCCGACATCGCGCTCGGAATCACGGTTCTCAGTTCCTCGAAAACGATCATTCGCCAGCGCCAGACCGTATCGCGCGAAATGTTGAGGCGTCGCCCGAGCCTGCGGCACGACAGGGGTTCCTCGTCCGGGTCGAGCATATTGCGGACCACCTCGATGAAAAGGCCGGGACGGTGGATGCGGGATAGAGGTGAGCCCGTCCGTCCCGTCCAGGTCCGTTCGCAATCCTTATACCACCAGCGCTGTGCGCCTGCTCGCGTGGAGCCCCAAGAGGAGCGCTGCGCGCTGCCGCAGTGTGGGCAGCCTCGTGCCCGCCCGGCGGTGTTGATCTCCACGACAGCTTCCGCGCGACGACGCGCGGTCGCGAGGGCGGCTTCGGCCCTTACGATCTGGGCAGGCGGCAGATTGGCGATGGCACTTAGCAGGTCATCCAGGATCTGGGCGGGGGTCTGTTGCAAGGATGTTAGTTGCCTTACAGCTTTTCGGCGCTATTTAACCTTAGACGGCGTAGTTCATGTTCTTTACCGGGGGCTGCTCTTCCTGAGGCCCTCTAGACTGCGGCGGCCTTTCTCCCACACATTCCGTCATATGGGTCGCCGCGCTTTTTCTTCGCCAGCTAACAGTCTTTTGGCTACCTCAATCCAAGCATTGGATCGGGAAAGAGAGAGCTGGTGGTGGATTTGGTCAGACACCCGCCACAATGTTTAGTTAGTTAGCCTATCCCTGGGGTCTGACTTGTAAATGGCCAAACAAAGAGGCACCCTGCTGATGAGACGGGAACCCCCTGCCCTGCGCCTACTGCCTTCTTTTCAAACGGCAGGTTTGTTCATCACTGCCGGAAGACACTCCTATGAAAATTTCATTGGGCACTATTGGAATAGGTTTAAGTATCCTAGTGCTGCTTCAGTTTCTAATTTTTGACGAGGCCGCCGGAGAAGGGTTTTCGCAGCCGCGCTCTATTGGCATCGGTGTCTCAATCCTAGTGTTTGCGGCCGGGACTTTTGCTTTTTGGCTTCCGCGCGTTGGAGGTCTTATTTTTGTCGTTTCCGCGTTTCTTGCCTTTTCTGTCTCGAGCGATTTTCCAGATATGGCTTTTTGGGGGTCAGCATCTCTTATTTTGGGTACGCTTTCTGGCTTCTTCGGTTGGAAAGAGTGGAATTTGGCGAGCGGCGCTGAACGAGACTAAAGAACTGGGCATATTTTTATCGAACGCCAAGCTCAAAGGTCGTAGTCTTTGCCATTTTAGCGAGAGAATAGCACCGGGAACTCGGTGTTTCGCAACAGTTCGCGGGTCGCAGCCCCTATAACAAGATCGTATGTTCGGGAGTGACCAAATGCACCGACAGCAATCATGTCCGAGCCTCTTTCAAACGCTTCTTTGTTCAATGCAGCCGCCACCCCTGGGTGTTCCCAAGACCGTTCGACCAAGGTCGTTTTAATCCCATGCCGAGCGAAGGCAGCTGCTAAATCGCTTGCTGTCATATCGCGGTGGCTGTCATGATGATGCTCGTTAACCTGCACAATATGTGCTTTATCGTCTTCGTGGAGTAAGGTACGTGCATCATGCGCAGCTCGCACTGCCTCGCGTGTACCGTTCCAGCCGATCAGAATGTCTTGCCCAAGGCTCTCAGCTTTAAACTCCTTAGGCACCACAAGGGCCGGTCTTCCGCCGTCTCGAATGACCGCTTCTAGAAGGCGAGCATGCCCATTATGCTGCGCATCTGAGCCTACAGCAGGCAACACCACAAGATCTGCACATTGCGCACTTTCGACGATCCGCTCTACGGCAGTTTCCGACTGGCTTTGAACGAGACGCCACTCGGCCAGGAGGTCTTCAGCGTGAACATGCTTTTCGAACACGGCCTTAAGAGCGGCCGACTGTTCTTTCTGGGATTGTCCATATGCTGCAAATACAGTGTCTGGAACATGCATCGCGATGCCAGGATAGACCATTAAGGCCTCTACGGTGTGCAGGCCGATTACATGAGCACTATGGCGACGGGCCAGCAAAGCTGATGCGCGCAATACCGCATCTGCAGTTTGCTGATCGGTAAGGCAGGTTAGAATTGTCTTTATTGACATAGCGCTTCTCCTTTAGCCTTCTATGAGCCGTCCGGCTTAAATTAGGTGGGTCGGATCGCTCTAGGACACTTTTTGGAAGCGCTAACAAAGCAGTGGTTCTCGTCGGCCTCCCCTTCCAGCTTATCCTGCCGGAGCCATCCGAATTTGACGTGGATCAAATCGGGAGAGGTGTGTTCAGGGCGTTTGCATCTTTGACATTATGCCGGCGACCATGCCCCGTCTGTTTAAGAAGTATTTAGCAGGTTTACTATCATGAGGGGTTTCTAGGCTACGGGCGGCTAAATAGGGAAATACAGAGCCAAGCTTTGCCTATATGCCGCAAATTTGCCAAAAATTATGGTATGGTTTTCCTTACGGCTGGCATGGAGGATGTTGATGATGCGAATGCAGAAGATATGGGGTGCAGCCCTGATGGCCGCCTTTCTTGCTCTGCCCAGCTTTGGTCTCGCGCAAAGCATTCTGACTGTTACGACCCCAAAACAGTCACGAGATTTTACTCTAGAGGAGTTGCTGGCTCTACCTCAGACGGTCGTGGTCACAGCGAATGACTACGCCGATCCAGCTGCTGCGTTTCAAGGACCTCTCCTGCGAACAATCTTAAAGATGTTTGAAATCGAGAAAGATGCGCAACTGAATATGGTAGCGCTCAATGACTTTACTTCTACCGTCCCCGCTTCGGATGCTTTCGATTATGATGTCATTCTGGCCATCTTGCGAGACGGGGAAGCCATGCCAGTGCGCGAAAAAGGTCCAATTTGGGTTATTTACCCGATGGATGAGAACCCGGAACTGCGTGGTGATATTTATAATGACCGGCTTGTTTGGCAGCTCAAAGAAATTGTTGTCGAGTGAAAAGAAAGATTAGAACTATTCAAGCCATCCTCCTCGTATTGTTCGTAGGAGCAGTCGCTTTTGGAATTGGCGTTATCTTGAAGCTTAGCGATAGGGTTGAAAGCATCCAAACCGCAGAGCAGAGGGATCCGCTATGGATTGGATCGCAACTACAGTTTGAGATGCTTCGGCTAGAAAGAGCACTCAGCGAAGCTGCATTAGGCCTTAAACCTACGACCGATGTCGCATTGCGCTTCGACATCGCTTGGAGCCGTATAACCATCCTTCAAGAAGGGAAGCTGGCGCAGGTTATCGAGAGCTTCAACATCGATCACAGCGTGCTCCTAGCGCTTGAAGATAGGTTTGAGGAGCTGGAGCCGCTGATTGAGGCGTTCACTACGCAAGACATGACCGACGCAGTACGTTTTCAAAGTGCGGCGACCCTTTTAGATGCACTCGAAGGCTTTGATATCTCTCTTAGGGATTTCTTGCTGGCACTGGCTCAAGCGAAAACGGCCTTTTTGACGGAATTTAGGACTGGCCTACTCTCCCTGTCACAAGCAATTGCCTATCTTAGTGCAACGATCTTGGCCCTCTTTGGCATATTTATAATACTGCTCTTTCTCGAGCTTCGGTTCGCCGCGAAGAGAGCGAGGGAAATGCGCGCTCTTGCGCAAGAAGCGACCTCCGCATCCCGGCTCAAGATGAACTTTATGAGCGTTGTCAGTCACGAGTTGCGTACGCCACTTACGTCGCTACTTGGTGGCCTTGCTTTGTTGATTGTCACTGAGAACTGACCCGGTAGCCCCATAAATTGTCACTGAGAATTGACCCATGTGAACACACTTCC